>CAMAHO010000100.1 GCA_945834545.1 uncultured Lachnospiraceae bacterium
ACAATTCTCTCTTCGCCTTCTTGCTTTCTATCTGCTCGGCGATGTCATCATACTTTGCTTTTGCCTTTACAAGTAATACATTTTGATAATGGATTCGATGTAGTCGATATTCAACGGATGGTCATTTGTTTCATATGTTGTAATAAGATTGATGGAAGGGATAATACCATTTTCACAGTATATTTTCATTTTTTGATGAACTTTACTCCGATATATTTCATCATCCATCATTCCATAATGTTCCCAATAAATAACTTTGCCTGTTACTGGATGACGCGTCGTAAAATCCGGATATACTTCGATTCCATTCAGTACAAGTCTTTCTTCATAATGAAACGGAATCTGATATCTGTATAAAAGCATGTCGATAATCACTTCTGATTTTGAGCGAAGTTTCTTGCCCTGAGTGCCGGAAAACACCAAATTCTCTTTATGCTTGGTACACGATATGTATTCTTCGTTTTGCCATTTTTGTAATTCGAGGTTGGTTGATTTGAAACGATTTTTAAGCAACTCTCCCCAACCTTTATGCACAAGTAGATAATCCGTTGTTCGTTTGTTATCAGGATATTTTTTAAGATAGTATTTGTATATATCTACCTCATTCTTTAATTCCTCCAACCAATACATGTAATACTTCTTCTCTGCCAGTGCCTCGGCTAAAGCGCGTTTCTTCTTTGGAATGTACTTTCGTTTCCCATTTTCCTTCAGATACCACTTATATCTCTCATCATTTTTAGCACAAATCAGTTCTCCTTTTGGCAGACCGTCAATTTGTTGTTCAATCTTCACAATCTTCTGTTCTATTTCCACAATTTTTCTTCTAACCATTTCACGACTTATTAATTCCATATTTTTTCCTTTCTATTCTTAATTTTATTTGCATTTGATGTTTCTGAGGGCTTCCGCGGGGTACAGGTAGCCTTTTTTCTTTCCTGTACCCCGCAGACTCACTTTTCTTGCTTTTTCTTTCGCTCCGGCGGGGTACAGTTGCTCATTTTCTCTCCCTGTACCCCGCTGACCTACTTTTCTTGCTTTTTCTTTCGCTCCGGCGGGGTACAGTTGCTCATTTTTCCTCCCTGTACCCCGCTGACCTACTTTTCTTGCTTTTTCTTTCGCTCCGGCGGGGTACAGTTGTTCATTTTTCTTTTCTGTACCCCGCTTGCCCCTAACACTGCCTTATTTGTCAACAGAAATACGAATTTGCCCTAGCTCATCCGTGCGGAGTACCTTTGCGTCGGCTGCCTGCAGGCGCCTCAGGGTTGCTTCGTGAGGATGGCCGTAGGAATTCTTTCTTCCGTTGGAAATAACGGCTACCGGACTGTATGAGAAATGATTCCCTTTTAGACTCTGCAGAAATTCCTCGGTACTGGATTTCTCAGAGCCGTGGTGCGCTACTTGGAGAATCTGAACCGGGGGAAAGTTGTTTGTAGTCAAAAGTTTCGCCACATTTTTCTCACTCTGGCCTTCCAAATCTCCTGTTAATAGTATTGTCAGCTTGTTGCTTGGATTCTCTTGTTGGGTATTCCACACCCGCTCTTCTTGCTTCTTTCCTTCCAATTCTAAATATAAGCATACAGAATCTTCATTTCTTCCGTTCTTCTGTTCCTTACTCGTGGTGCGGTTCGTTGTGTTGCTTTGCAGGCTACTCGTTGTGCGATTCTGCCCGCTGCTTTGCAGGCTACTCTGCATACTGCCCTGTTCTACCTCCCAGACTTTCCTTGTGGGACTCAGGCAATGAATGGTTAATCCCTCCATCTGCAAATTCTGTCCCTGACAGATAGCAGATATCTTGATGTCTCTCTTGCTTTGATATTCCTGTAAGGCAGCCACCAGTTCTTCATTGGCAGCATACCCTGGTGGTAAAACAAATTCGTCCAGCAGGATTCCTTCCCCACTGGCTAGATTGAGAAGCTCAATCAAACCGTTCACATGATCGTTATCCACATGGGATAAAAACACCTTATTGATGTGGCGGATTCCACTATAGTTGAGATAGGGAATCAGTATCTTCTCTCCGGGATTCTTCATAGATGAGCTGCCACAATCATACAGAATCACCTCCTGCTCTCTTGTCGTGACAACGCAGGCAAGGCCTTGACCTACATCCAGGATAGTCACACCGGCCTCACTTTTGTGAGACCAAATAAGGAACCCAAATCCCAATGCGAGGAACCCCCATCCAACGACGGGAATTCTCAAGCTAACCTTTCGTTCCTGAATCTTAGTCCATATCCTATGCTGCTTACAGCTAAACATCGTGAAATTACCCAGATGACTTTTCCAAAACATCATCAGACAACCATAGTAAAGAATCACCCCCATAAGACTTGGCTTTCCGGGCCTCCACATGTGGTACGGAAATTGTTCCAGCCATCTTGCCAACAGTTCAAACAGATTTAACAAAAGTGTAGCAAAAAAACCTGCAAATCCAAAACCCGGAATGAGGGCTGCGACTCCGGAGCCAAAGACAACCGTCATGCCTGGGACCACCAGGAGATTGATAAGCAATCCTGTCAGGGGAATCTCATATAGAAACCACAGCTGAATAGGAACTGTAACCAGGAAAATAGAAATACCGGGATAAAAGATTTGATATAGCTTGCCTTTCTTCTGTTTCAAAAATGGCATAAAAAGCAAGAGACCTAAGACCGAACCATAAGACAAATAAAAGCCACTATTTAGAACACTGGCTGGGGAGAGGAGCAGGGTATACAAAGCCATAATACACAAGGCTGTAACAGCATCGTAGGTTCGCCCCAGAAATAGGGCTAGCATATGCAGAAGGAACATCCCGATAGCACGGGTGGCAGAAATACTGGCTCCAACCATCCCTCCGTAGAAAAGCATCAGCAAGGCACTTATCACGCAAGCTGGTTTCAGCGAAAGGATCCTGCGCAATATTTTATACAAGCCCATGCCTAAAAAGCCAATATGTAACCCCGATACAGAAAGCATATGGATGATGCCGTTTCGTCGGTACAGACTTTTCAGCTCCTTATCCACCTCGCTCTTTTCGCCCAGCAAAATGGCGCACATTACTCCGGCCTTCTCCTCATCAAATACCTGCTGTACTCTATCGTGCAGCAAATCCCTGATTCTATAAAGGCCTTCCTTCACAAAGCTTTCTTTCCCCGAGACAGATAGAATTTCCGTGTTCTTCAACCTGCCCAAGACATTCAGACTCCTGTAATAGATATAGCTGTCAAACTGCCCTTGATTTGTGGCCTTCTCATATTCCGAAAAAGAACCTGCAAGCCTTACCTTCTGTCCTATGGAGGGGCAGTCTTTTTGCGCAGCACCTGTTCCCTTAGGGATTTCACATATTACCTTATATCGTTTTAAAAAAGTGAATTGATCCGGAGAAGAATTCCCCGAACTTGGATTCGTCGAATCCGTAACTGATACATGATTGATTGTAAATTCATTCTGATTTTTGGCACAAACTGTGCCAATGATAACTCTGTCTCCCAGCAGACCCTCCGGGTTTTCTTCCCACCGAAAATCTAGACCACCCCCTGCCTTACTTTGAAGGCAGGGGACTTTCGTTTGCCCAAAACCCAGGTACAAGCCTGCTATCAGGATACAGAGAAGGACGCAAAACCAACAAAAAGGTCTCTTCATCTTTTCTCATATGATCCATTCCTAATGAATCTGTCTTTCCTTTCTTTTTTATATTATGATATTAGGGTTAAAAGTCCCTTATTATGATACCTACGGATTGTTTCGCACGACCTGCTCCCACAATCCTACAAAAAATTATCATTCTTTTGTAAACAAAACTCCCTGAAACGGCTCCGGCACCTCTCCGTTCACCAGTATCTGCACCTTGCTCACACTGTTTAACTCTAACAAAGAATTGGCGATGGAGTTGGCAGCCAAATCTAAGGAGGTATTATTGATAACACTTAAAAAAGCGCTGTCCAAATTGACATAACAGATACCGTCGGTGGTCATAACATTGATAATCTTCGTCTCCGGATTAATGGTAGGATAAATCCCCTCCACCTGACCGCTGGGGCCGGAGATTAATTCTTCCACTACAAAACGCTCCAAGGGTGTGTTGGTGGAGTAATGCTTCTCGCGATTGGCTGCCACAAGCATATCTGCATTCTCGTTGGTGAAATAGAGCTTTACCTTCACCAATTCATAGGTATTGATTTCGTTTCCGTCATTTTGTATGAAGGTGTCCTTGGTCATTCGGCCCACATACATGCCCACATTGTCTGTCAGGGGACTGCCTTCCTTGGTGAAATAAATCCCCTCCAGTTCCTCTAACTGCAGTAAGGTTCTGACGATTGCAGCCCGGACCAAAACCTCTGTGGTTCCGGAAAGATTACTATATTCCGGACTGACTTCAATGGTCATACTCTTTCCCGCAATCTCCCAGCTGACAATGGAAAAGCCCATTCCCAAGGGAGCCTTGTAGGTGCTGTCTCCCATAGCCAGACAGGTAAAAATGGCCTCAACCTTTTCCTCCAGGCTGTCTCCGTCCAATTCCACCGCACTGGACTCTACCCTGGTTTCCGCATTGTTAATATGATAAATCAGGAATCCCTCTTCTGAAACATCCTCTTCTGACGCACAGCCTGTAAGGCTTCCGATAAACATTACAAAAAGTAACAATACCACCCATTTGCGCATAACTTATCTCCATTCCGCCGCCTTCGGCAGACGGTACAAATCATCATAAAAGTCTACCTTACCCAATATAGCTTAGAGGTATCTTTACCAAAAATGTCGTTCCCTCTCCTTCTGTAGAGGTAAGGGTAATGGAACCCTTATGCAATAGCACGGCATTTTTTGTTATTGCCAGTCCCAGTCCCGTACCGCCTATTTCTCTGGAGTGAGACTTGTCCACGCGGTAAAAACGTTCATAGATATGTGGCATAGATTCCTCAGGAATACCGATACCGGTATCCGTTACCTCAAAGGTAAAATACTGGTGGTCCGCATCCAGTACCACCTTAACCGAGCCATGCTCCTTGTTGTACTTAATAGCATTTTCCACCAGGTTGGACATCACAAGGCTAATCTTTACCTCATCCACCTCGGCAATGACCGCGCGATTGCTTTCAAAAACAATCTCCACATCTCTCTTTCGCGCCAATGGCCTCATTCGTTTTAGAATAAGCTCTGCCAGCTCATTGATATTCAACGGAACAATATTTAACTTCTGAGCTGATTTATCCATCTTGACCAGAGAAAGCAAATCGTTGATAATCTGATTTTCTCTATCAATTTCTGATACCATATCCTCCATAAACTCCTGATACAGCTCCACCGGAACATTCTCCTGAGAAACCAGAGAATCCGCTAAAACCTTAAGGGAGGTCATGGGCGTTTTCAATTCATGGGACACATTCGCCACAAAGTCCTGTCTGGAGTCATCCAGGGCCTTCATGCGGGCAAGCATATCGTTAAAGGCATCCACAATGTGAATGGTCTCCTCATAATCGGGGACAGAAATGCTCTCCTCAATAAAGCCTGCCTTCACCTTCTTAATCTCCTCGGTGATGCGGTTAAAGGGCTTTGTCATAACATAGGATAAGACAAGAGCCAGTGCAAAAACAATGACCATGGTAAGAGCTTGAATCACCATGGCCTTTTGGTTCAAAACCTCCATGGTAGCGACAATGGTACTGTCAGACACACTGGTCAGCATAACCCCTACAATCCGATCCCCAATCTTTTGTCCTTCCTGCTCCTCAATCACCCGGGAATCCACAATGGGAGTGGTCATTTCAATATACCCATGCTCATCATCATAGTGGATAATATTCTCTCCTTTGAAGCACTTCATCACTTCCTCAGAGATAATTGTCTTTCCTTCACTGATTCCATAGGTGTCCTTGATAATCCTGCAGTTTTCTGCAATGATCATAACCCGGCCTTCATACAGATTGGAAAGCATGTCCAGCTCGGCGTTGATGACACCTGTATTCGTTGGCTTTTTGACCTCCGTTCCGTAGGCCAGGTAATCGTTACTGATCAGGTGATTTCCCACCACCAGCAACTGATTTTGAATGGCGGAGGCTCTCTGCTCCACCGCCCTGCTCTCATAGGTGTTTACAATAGCATAGCGCATAAAAATACTGGGAAAAAACCCCACAAGAACGACCAGACCAAAGATGCGAAATCGAAGGCTTCGAACCACCAGAATCTTATCCAAAAACAATTTTAAATAAGAAAACAGCTTTTTCATCCTACTCTCCCTAAACAGAAGCTAATTGTCGCACTTTTCCAGGAAATAATATCCGACGCCCCATTTTGTATGGACATATCTGGGCTCACTGGGATTGGACTCAATCTTTTCTCGCAGTCTTCGGATGTGCACATCAACAGTCCGTGCATCCCCCGGGGAATCGCTTCCCCACACGAGCTTTAACAGGCTCTCACGGCTGTAAACCTTATCCGGATGAAGCATTAGAAGCTCCAATACTTCAAATTCCTTGGCAGTCAGCGAGATTTCCCGTCCTTTAATGAAGGTTCTCTTGCCCTCTCTGTCCAGGCTGATTTCCTTTCCTTCCAACCGGGATTTCTCATCCTCAGCTTTTTCTTTTTTGTCAACCCGACGCATTATTGCCTTAATTCTGGCCTTCACCTCCAGAATATTAAAGGGTTTCGTGATATAGTCATCTGCTCCGTATTCCAGTCCCAAAATCTTGTCCATATCATCCCCCCTGGCAGTGAGCATGATAATGGATACATTGGAAAATTCCCGAATCTGCTGACATACCTCAAAGCCGGAAAGCTTTGGCAGCATCACGTCTAGCAGGATAATGTCATATTCATTGTTTCTGGCGTATTCTAACGCCTCCTCACCGTCATAGGCACAATCCACCTGCATGCCATCCTGCTCCAGACTGAAACGAATCCCCTTTACGATAAGCTTTTCATCATCTACAACCAATACTCTCTTTGCTGCCATGAAAACCTGCCTTTCCCATTTACGAACCTACTAATTTTTATTCTACAACGATTTTATCTTCCAGCTTTTTAAAGGCATTTTCTTTAATGCCCGGAATCTGCATCAATTCCTCGCACTTCTGAAAGCCGCCCGTTTTCTCCCGATAGGCTAAAATATCCTTCGCTCTGGACTCCCCGATTCCGGGTAAGGACATCAGCTGCTCCAAAGTTGCCGTGTTTAAATTGACCTTTCCGCTGTCTTCTAAGAGTTTCTGCTCCTTTTGTGCCTTCGCTGTCTCTTTATCCGGAAAGATGATTTGCTGCCCATCCTCAATGAAAGCGGCCAGATTCACAACATCCGTCGCGGCCTGCTCCGTAAACCCTCCTGCGAGCTTAAGCGCCTCTGCAATCCTGCTTCCCTCCGGCAGTTCCACGATACCGGGATTTTTTACCTCCCCACATACATAGACGATACACAGGGAAGGCTCCTTGGTTTCGTCTACCGTCTGGCTTTCCCCATAAAACACCGGGGTAATAGCAACCAAATCTTCCTGTACCTCTCCCTGCCTGCAGGAACACAATACAAGGGAAGACATCCACAACAAAAGACACAGTAACGTATTGAATCGTTTATAAGACATATCTTCCTTTCTTCTCACCGTTTTCAAAAGAAGTCTGTCCTTATTTCTCTGCTCTTTTATTGTAGCCTCTTCCCTTACTGATTACAACGAAAAAATGTTAAATTTTTCTTTCTATGGTCTGCTATCCAGCTGAGTACGAATCTGTTCATCCAGCTCCGCCACTAAGGGTTCAATCTCAGCACCGTTCCACACCTTAGAAAATAAGGCCTCCAGCTGCAGCCACAAATTACCGATTTCCATCATCTTGGGCAGGGAAATGCTGCGCTTGTACTCCTCATAAAAGACTGCCACATTGCTATCCTCGTGTATTACCTTCGAAGCGGTGGGAATCTTACCGGTCTTGTCATACAGCTCGTCGCAATACTCATCCACAAGATATCTAGCAAAGCGGTTTGCCAGCTCCTTATGGGTAGAGTATCCGTTAATCGCAATTGTATTTGTAACCGACATAGCCCGACCACTGTTTTCCTCAGTCAGTATAGGAAGATTAGCAAAGCCGTACTCAAACTGCAGACTGCCTTCCTCTTTTGCCGCCTTTAATTTGGCAATCTGGTCAGAGGTAGCCAGGGTAAACATAATCTTGCCTTCCATAAAGTCTCGGATACAATCTTCTGTAGTAATCTTATCCGACTGAATGGAAAAGAACTGGTTCAGATTCTGGTAGGTGGTCAGATTTGCGATGGTATCCTCATTTAAAATATGAATCTCGCTGTGGTCATCCCCGGAATCTGTCCCAATCACCATACTGCTTCCAACAAACCAGTAATTAAAGAAGATATCTGACACATTCCATTCAAAAATGACCTCCACCTGCTCCGGCGCATCAAAGGAGTTGGAAAGCTGAAGTAAACCATCCATAGTAAGAGGAATTCCCTCCTC
>CAMAHO010000101.1 GCA_945834545.1 uncultured Lachnospiraceae bacterium
CACGAAAATTTTATGAAATTGAAACAATTTAAAAATAGCTGGAGTCTGCCTGAATTAAAACGGCAGTGCGGAAGTGCTTTGTTTGAGAGGTTGGCACTTAGTACTGATAAAGATGGTGTGAAGCAGTCGGCTGAAAAGGGACATGTTGTAGAAAAGGCTTCAGATATTGTGAAAGACCCATATGTATTAGAATTTTTGGGATTAGAGGAGAAAGCAAAATATTCAGAGTCAGAACTGGAGAACAATCTGATTGAAGTAACAGGTCAAAATGGCGAAAGTTCAGATTGTATTGCTCATGTGTAGGAGCGTGAGCTAAGGGACTAGCATCGCTTAGGAGGAAGCATGGCTCGAGGGAGTAATGCTTCCTCCTTACTCATCAATATAGTACTTCCGAAACTCCGTCGGGGAACAGCTTTTGTACTGTCTAAATACCCGGTTAAAGGTAGAGATGCTCTTGAAACCGGACTGGTAGGACACCTCCGTGATAGATAAATCGGATTCTGACAGCAACTCCTGGGCGCGTTTGATTCGCTGGGTTGTAAGATATTCTACGAAGCTTTGGCCTGTAATAGCCTTGAAGGCTCTGGAGAAATAACAGGAGCTGAATTCAACCTGGTTAGAGACATATTCCAAGGTCAGATCCCGTTCGCAGTTTTCGGCAATAAAGACGCAGGCCTGCTTTATTTTTCTGGCAGTCTTTTTACTGACGTCTTCGTTATTTGCAAAGTCCGGATCCGGTAACAGATGTTTGCAGATGGCAATTAACCCCTCGTAGATAGATAGAAGGGATTCGATGCCGCTGAAATGGTTTTCTTCCAATTGTAATTGCTCCGCATGCTCCAGCTTTGAGGACACCAGCTGCATAAGCTCCGGGTTATTAAGTTCATTTAAGTGGTGAATGCTTCTTAACTGTTTTATATAAGGAGTAAACTCAGGGAGAGTCAGGATATAAGTCGCAGGAAACTGCACACCTTTTAGCAGGGAGCCGTTGTTTAAGGTTTCGTGAAGCTCTCCCTGCCATATGAGTATGACATCTCCGGGGGAGAGCAGATAATCCTTGTGATTGACTCTCACACTGGAAATTCCATCTTGCCCAGAGTTGCGGGGATAATATAAAATTTCAATATATTTATGCCAATGCAGGTCAAAGTGATTTGGTACACGGGAGATGAAATTGATGGAGCCAATAAAATTAAGCTTTTCATATTCACTGTAATTCATATATATTCCTTGTCAAAAATTGCCTTTTGTGGTGAAAATGTGTAATTATTGCTATTCAATAGTACAACCAGAAATCAGTCATGTCAATTTAAAAATGTAAAAAAATAGACAGAAAACGAAAGAAATTAGCAAATAATAACAAATATTAGCAATAAAATGACAAATCCTGGTTAGCAATTTTACATTTCCAAGTCTATAATTGCTCCTGGCAAACGCAGGAGGATTGGGAAAAGGAAAATAAGATGCAGGTAAAAGAGAACAAAAAAACTGGAATTACGGATATGACACAGGGGAGTCCGGCTGGCCATCTGTTACGGTTTGCGGTACCCTTATTGATTGGAAATCTGTTTCAACAATTATATAATTTAGTAGATTCTGTGATTGTTGGCAATTATGTTGGAAAAAATGCCCTGGCTGCAGTGGGAACCTGCGGCTCTATGAATTTTCTGTTCTTTTCTTTGAGCTCAGGCTTAGCGATAGGAATAGGAATCATTGTGGCACAGTATTTTGGCGCCAGGAAGGACAACCAGGTGAGAGCCACCATTGCAAATTCTATCTATGTTTTGCTTCTGGCGGCATTGAGTGTGAGCATCATAGGCTATCTGTTCTGCCCTCTGATTCTGAGAATTCTTTCCACACCGGAAAGTATCATCGGGGATGCTATCCTATATATGAGAACCACCTGTCTGGGAATCGTGGGAGTGGCCTTTTATAATGGGGCAGCTGCCATTTTGCGAGCCCTGGGAGACTCCAGAACACCGTTATATTTTCTGGTGGTATCCAGCTTGATCAATGTAACTCTGGATTTATTGTTTGTATTGTATTGCAATATGGGAGTGGCCGGCGTGGCACTAGCAACGATTATTGCACAGGCTGTTTCGGCTGTCCTATGTATTGTTTATGCCTATTGCAAGGTGCCCTACTTTAAGCTGTCAAAAGAGGAATTAAAGCCTCAGAAGGAGATTATTTACAAGTCTTTTCGATTGGGCATACCGGTTGCATTGCAGAATTCTATGATTGCGATTTCCTGTATGGCACTTCAAGGGGTGGTAAATACCTTTGGCGAAGAGGTTATGGCGGCGTACACCATTACCGGCAGAATCGAGCAGGTGGTTCAGCAACCCTTCAGCTCTCTGGGGATGGCAGTTACCACTTACTCAGGGCAGAACATCGGCGCCGGCAAAACGGAGCGCGTGAGGAAGGGCTTGCGTCAGGCGGCTCTAATGGCTTTTGCCTTTAGTATGTTAATGATTCCGGTGGCATATTTATTTGGAAATCAGATTGCAGGGCTTTTTGTTAAGGAGACGGAGGTAATTGAGCTGGCCGGGAAAGCCATCCGCATTACCAGTTTGTGCTACTTTGGATTGGGTATGATCTATGTTCCCAGAGGGCTGCTAAATGGCTGCGGAGATACAGGCTTTGCCATGCTCAATGGAATCACAGAGTTTATCTGCAGAATCCTTTACGCACCTATATTGACCAGGATTCCCGCGTTGGGCTTCTGGGGAATCTGGGTTACTACCGGGGCTACCTGGGTGACAACCTCTGTTGTATGTATGATTCGATATGCAAAGGGACGTTGGAAGACCAAGGGCGTTGTGGAGAAGTAGAATGGGAGAATAAAATAGGACAGAACTT
Organism: uncultured Lachnospiraceae bacterium; assembly: GCA_945834545.1. GTDB lineage: Bacteria > Bacillota > Clostridia > Lachnospirales > Lachnospiraceae > Acetatifactor. Next base: position 2,860 of record CAMAHO010000101.1, read on the forward strand.
TCATAAAAATATAGAACTGTTTGATGTATGATTTTTGAAATAATGGTAAGACTATCTATAGTATCCGGCAAAATCGGATACATTCATTTTTCTTTGAAAAAGGAGGTTTTACCATGGTAGACTTAAAGTGTAGTGTCACAAGCTGTGTGTACAACACAGACAATCTTTGCTCAAAAGGCGATATTATGGTAGGCGGAAAAAATGCATCCCAGAGTAAGGATACGAGATGCGAGAGCTTTATGTACAAGAGAGAGGATGAAACAAGCTACTCCAGCTCTACATGCCATCCTTGTCAGAGCATCAGCGTAGACTGCGAAGCAGAAAAATGCCGCTATAACAGCAATTACAGATGTACTGCAAAGCATGTAGACATCAGGGGTGGCTGTAATTCCTGTGACTGCAAGGAAACATCCTGTGCAACCTTCCAGGAGAAATAGGCATAGTTTCCAAAAGGATAGGAGTGTTTGCTTTTGAATCAAAGGTAGATGCTTTTGTATAGGAAACGAGGGACAACGGGGACAGGTCCATATGCCCCTTTTTTACAAGGGGTCATATGGACCTGTCCCCCTGTTCCTCTAAAATTAACAGTTGACAAACAAAAAGAGTCATGCTAAAGTATAGGAGCATTTGAATTGCGTAATAACAAACAAGCAGAGTATCCACTCTCACCTTACAGCAAATGAGCTCGTAAGTGTTCATATCTTTTGAAGGGCCTGCATAGGCTCTAATTAGGTAGAGTATGTGGATAGTTATGCTATCCACTTTTTTTCTTATGGAGGGTAAAACCATTAGCGATTTAATGATTAATGAGCAAATCAGAGACAAAGAGATCCGTTTGATTGGTGAGAACGGGCAGCAGCTAGGAGTTATGTCTCCCAGAGAGGCTATGGCTATGGCTGAAGAGGCAGGGCTTGACCTGGTCAAGGTTGCGCCTACGGCAAATCCGCCGGTGTGTAAAATTGTTGATTACGGTAAGTACAAGTATGAACAGCTTCGTAAGGAAAAAGAGGCTAAGAAGAAGCAGCGTATTATTGAGATTAAGGAAATCCGTCTTACTCCCAATATTGATACCAACGACTTAAATACAAAGGTAAATGCTGCAAGAAAGTTTTTGAGCAAGGGAGACAAGGTAAAGATTACAATGCGCTTCCGCGGACGCGAAATGGCACATATGAATAGCAGTAAGCATATTCTTGACGATTTCGCACAGAGTCTGTCCGATGTTGCCACAGTGGAAAAGGAACCCAAGATAGAGGGCAGAAGTATGACTATGTTTTTAACTGAAAAGCGCTAAGCTTTTAAAGAGTTAAAATAGAAAATGATTAGTGTAGGAGGAAACACGTTATGCCAAAAATGAAGACAAGCAGATCAGCTGCAAAGCGTTTTAAACTTACAGGAACCGGTAAGTTAAAAAGAAATAAGGCTTACAAGCGCCATATCTTAACCAAGAAGAGCACTAAGACTAAGCGTAATCTTAGAAAGCCTGCTATGACAGATTCAACGAATGTTAAGATGATGAAGAAGATTTTACCTTATTTATAAGTCTGGTGAGGAGGAAAGAAAGACATGGCAAGAATTAAAGGTGGCTTAAATGCCAAGAAGAAACATAACAGAGTATTAAAGCTTGCAAAGGGCTACAGAGGAGCCAGAAGCAATCAGTATAGAGTAGCAAAGCAGTCTGTAATGAGAGCACTCACAACTGCATACGCAGGCAGAAAAGAGAGAAAGCGTCAGTTCAGACAGCTTTGGATTGCTCGTATCAATGCAGCAGCTAGAATCAACGGCCTTTCCTACAGCAAATTTATGTATGGATTGAAGCTTGCTGGCGTAGATATGAACAGAAAGATGTTAGCTGAGATGGCAGTTAACGATGCAGAAGGTTTCAAGACCTTAGCAGAGCTTGCAAAGAGCAAAATTGCGTAAGCATTTATTTCATAAGAGATAAGAAAAGAGTCGCAGAGATGCGACTCTTTTTCTTTGGAGACAACGGTGATGTGGGGTGCAACGGGGACAGGTCCATATGACCCCGTTGTTCCCCACTTACTTAAATGCTATCTGTGCGAAGTTATAGAACCCTAAATACCAGATGTTGAAATCGTGGGCACCGGGAAGCTCCTGCCACATAAAATTTTCACCATCCTGAAACTGGTCGCATACTTCAGGAAGATTCTTTGCGGCTGTTGAGGAGCTGGCGTAAGCGATTCCATCCTCCGTTCCGCAAATGTTGTAAAAATAGTGGATAGGTAAAGTGTTATCTGCTAAAATTTCTGCCGTCTTTGTAGCAGGGTTAGAGGTTGGAGCAGCAGAAAAAGCTCCAAAATATCCAAACAAATCTATACATTCTCCGATTCCGATATTGATGGTCTGCATTCCTCCCATAGACAGACCGGCCATAGCCCGGTGATCTCTGTCAGCTATTGTGCTGTAGTGGGAATCAATATAAGGTATCAAATCATTTCTCAGCTCTTCTCCAAAGCAATAGAAAGAATTGTAATCAGAATCCTTGGCATGGTTTGTGGCGGAGCGGCCATTGGGGGTAACTACGATAAAGGAATCAATATCGCCGTAATAGGACAGGTTGTCCATAATGGTCTTTACCTTGGAGCTGGAGCCATTCATTCCCCATTCATCCTCGTCACCGCCGATGCCGTGCATCAAATACAGTACACTGTATTCCTTACTCTCATCATAACCATAGGGCAGATACACATGAGCTTTTTTCTCAACGTCCTTACCATCTCCAAAGTAATCCTTGGAGGTATAGGTGATATCCTGGATGGTACCGGCTTCCTTGAAACGGAGATTGATGTACTTCACCGGAATGGTGGTATCAATTTCAGCTGTCGGTACACGATCAGTATCTGCTTCCTCCTCGGGCAAAGATACGACCTCATCGCCAACCTTGCTGGTTTCCTGCTGGATGGCCTCCTTGATGGCGTCCTCATTGGTGTTTTCAATTGTGCTTTCTGTCATGCTTTCCTCCTTTTCTAAAACAGGTTCCTTGTTTGAAACAGTGCTTGCAGTACCGCAGCCTGTAAACAGCAGGGCACTTAATGCCAGTAAAGATACTTTTTGTCTTTTCATAGGGTATTCTCATTTCGTATTGTTTAAAATAAGATCAAAATAGATACATCCTAACTATAAACCTAATGAAGGCTGGAATCAATAGATGAATCAGAGAAAAGAAATTCCAGCAGATTTTTGAATTCTTTGAAGACTTTTCGCGAGCTGTTTCGTTATAATGAACAGAAGGGTAAGGAGGTGGAGAAGATAAATTCAAAAGAGAGATTATTAGCCGTCATGAATCAATATCAGAATCTGGTTTTCTCCATCTGCCTGAAGCTTACCGGGGATTATTTCGCGGCAGAGGATTTGACACAGGACACCTTTTTGTCGGTATACAGGCATTTTGGTGACTTTGATGGCAAGAACGAGAAGGCCTGGATATGCAGAATAGCAACCAACAAATGCTATGATTACAACCAGGCGGCAGAAAGGCGGGCAATCGCCACGGCTCAGGACGAAATGCCGGAGGTAAGTACACCTTACATACAGGAACCCTTGCAGCAGGTGTTAAATCATGAGATTTTGGATAAAGTCAGTCAGGCTATCAACAACCTGCCGCCACCTTATAAAGAAGTGGCAAGAGAGCAGTACCTGGAAGGCCATACGGCCAAGGAAATTGCGCTGCACCTGGGGAAAAATATAAAGACGGTTCAAACCCAGCAGCTCAGAGCCAGAGAATTGTTACAGAAAGAATTGCGAAAGGAGATACTAGTGGAATGAAGCAGATGGATTACATGACAGATGAAGAATTGCTTGCACTGATGGAACAGGTGGAACAGCACGAGCTAGTATCTGCTCCGCCGGGGCTGGCAGAAAGGGTGCTTCAGAAAATCGAGCAGACCGACACCGGTGGAAAGAGTGATGAGCAGTCTGGACAAAGGAAGCATTTTCGGTTGTATTGCTGTAAAGTGGTAGCGGCTATGGCAGCTTCCATTGTACTGTTATTTGCCCTTCCATCCCTTTCAAAGCAGCTGTGGGTGGAGGAGGTTCCAAGCAAGGAGATGCTGCTTTCAGAAATTCCCTTGAAGACAAAGCAGGAGGCTATGTCAGAGTCGGGGAAGAGCTTATTTGAGAAGATAGGCGAGTCAAAGCCTTGGAGAGAGTTATCAAAGAATGTCAGAGAAAATATAGCGGAGGTAGTAAAATGAGTCCAAAGAAGAAAACTGGTTTTTTTGCTTTTGTATGTTCCCTTATCCCGGGAGCAGCCGAGATGTATATGGGATATATGAAGCTGGGTATCAGCATGATGTTTGCGTTTGTGTTAGTGTTTATGATTGCGGGATTTGGCTTTGGAAATGAAGTCCTTCTTTTTCTTGACATCATGATTTGGTTCTATTCCTTCTTTCATGCCAGAAACCTTGTCAACACCACAGAGGAAGAATTCCTGACATTAAAGGATCATTACATCTGGGAAGAATTTATCGATGGCGAGGTTCAAATCGTTAAAGCAGACAGCGTAAGAAGAATCCTGGCTATTGCTCTGATCGTAATTGGCTTAGGGATGTTATGGGGGCAGATGGAATCCATAATCTATGCGATTATTCCGGATGAGCTCTGGGAATTTGCTTATCCTATGATTCGCAAGATCCCTCAAACTATTGTGGCTGTCTGTATCATCGTATTTGGTATATTCTTAATCAAAGGAAAAAAGAAGGAGGTCCAGGATGGAGAAACAAATCAGAACTCATAGAGTGGGGAGCATTACCGTTGGCTGCAGCCTGGTAGCTATGGGTGTTCTGTTTCTGGTACATTTGTTTACGGACTTCATCAGTGCTGCCTTTATTTTTAAGCTTTGGCCCATCATTTTGATTGGAATTGGCATGGAACTTTTGATTTCCAATTTTGAAACCAGACAGTATGTGTATGACAAGGCTGCAATCTTACTGATATTTGTTATGACGGGGTTTGCCATGCTTATGGCCTTTGCGGAAACGGTCATAAAGTATCTGCCCGAGGGACTATGTCTTTAGAAAAACTTAAGATTATAGCAAAGATTCCTTTCGTTTTCTTAGGTATGATACTGGGTATAGGCTTGGTATGGGGTACATTTGAAATGCTCCAAAACCTGGGAACAAAAGCGAAAGGAGGACAAGATCATATGAAAATTGCAGTATTGTCTGATATTCACGGAAATCATATTGCTTTGGAGACTTGCCTAAAGTATCTGAAGAAGCAAAAGGTAGATGCATATCTGTTTTTAGGGGATTATGTTGGGGAACTGACCGGAAACGGAAAGACCATAGATTTGTTGCGAAAGCTGTCAAAGAGAAAGAAGTGTTATATAGTGCGAGGCAACAAGGAGGAATATCAATTTGAAGGCTTGGGGGAGGACCATCCTGAATGGGATGCCTACCCCAGCCTGGTGGGTATGATTCGATACGGAAGAGAGCAGCTGTCAGATGCCCAGATGGAATTTATTCAGAGTCTCCCCCAATATCTCATTACGGATTTTGAGGGTATGGAGGAAAT
>CAMAHO010000102.1 GCA_945834545.1 uncultured Lachnospiraceae bacterium
AGGAGGACCACCGGGGACACTAAAAAAGCCAGAAATTACCGTCCCCAGGACCACCAAGACCCCAGGGCCTTTATATTAGTCCTCAAACCCGTTGGGGTTATTTTTTTGCCATCTCCAGGAGTCCTCACACATTTCCTTGATTCCAAACTGTGCAGTCCAGCCTAATTCTTTCTCAGCCAGGGAAGCATCCGAATAGCAGGTTGCAATATCACCTGCTCGTCTGGGCTTGATGGAATAAGGGATTTTCACGCCGGTAGCTTCCTCGAAATTTTTTACAATATCCAGTACGCTGTAGCCCTTTCCGGTTCCCAGATTGTAAATCTTAAGTCCGCTGTTGTCCTTAATTTTTTCCAAGGCTTTCACATGACCATTGGCCAAATCAACGACGTGAATATAATCTCTGACACCGGTGCCGTCAGGCGTATCGTAATCGTTGCCAAAGACTCCCAGCTCCTCTCTCTTGCCTACTGCCACCTGAGTGATGTAGGGCATAAGATTGTTGGGGATGCCGTTGGGATTTTCACCTATCAAGCCACTCTTGTGGGCACCGATAGGATTAAAATAACGAAGCAAAATCACATTCCACTCCCGATCAGCATACCATATGTCAGACAAAATCTGCTCCAACATAGACTTGGTCCAACCGTAGGGGTTGGTGCACTGTCCCTTGGGGCATTCCTCTGTGATAGGAATCACAGCCGGATTTCCATATACTGTGGCACTGGAGGAGAAAATGATGTTCTTTACACCGTGCTGCCTCATGACATCCACTAAAATCAGAGTTCCGGCAATATTGTTCTGATAATATTCCCAGGGCTTCTGTACGGATTCTCCCACAGCCTTAAGGCCTGCAAAATGAATCACAGCATCCGGTTTTTCCTGTTCAAAGATGCGATTTAAGCCCTCTCTGTCTAGAATATCTGTCTTGTAAAAGGGGACCTTCTTCCCGGTAATCTGTGCCACTCTGTCCAGAGATTTCTCGCTGGAATTGGAAAGGTTGTCCACTACCACCACCTGATACTGGGCACTTAACAGCTCCACCACCGTATGACTCCCAATATAGCCTGCTCCACCGGTTACCAAAATTTTCATAGTTTCTCCATTCCGCCGCACCGTTTCGCGCAGCTCACCATTGTTATAAAAACCTCGATTCTATCTACTTCATCTGATCTGTTTCAAGAGGGAATGCGATTCTTTCCAATCGTGAAAGCAATATCATTCCATACAAATAGCATTACATTTTACAACAGAACCCCATTTTTCTTTAAGAGCTCTCTTGCACTTTCCACGGAATCCACGCCGGTTTTGTTTTTAATGGGTGCGAATTCTCTTTCACGAACTACCTCGAAGGGCAGGCAGCTATCCAGCTGATGAATCATATCCAATACCAGATTCTCATATTTGTAGCCGTTGGGAGCTTCCGGTTTTACCAGCTCACCCTGTTCATTCAGATAAGGAATCTTCTTCTCCACAATATGTAAGGGTAGACTGGACATCATTTTTTCCAACTCCGGAACTCTGAATAGATAATTCAAAATCACTCCGAAGTTGTAAGCCGGCTCTCCCTTTTCGTTTACTGCATCCATCAGCTCAGGTGTCATATCGTAATATTCCACAATGGAAGGTCTGCCGTCCTCCAGACACATAGCTCCAACCTTTTCGTCCTTTGCCACCTTGCGAACTACCTTGGCGCCAACCACGCACTGCTTTTCAATGGTAGCTCCTACAAACACAGGGTCTGCAATTCTCTGGAGCACATTGTCCACTGCAAAGACATTAAACCACTCAATTCCGGCCTCATGAACCAAATCCAAAAGTCCGTTCTTCTGCAGCGAAATAAACCAGCCACCATTTCCGTTGGGGGAGGTGGAAAGCTTATTCTTGGCCTCCAACAAAATCTTACCCTCATAGTCCGTTGCTGCTGCCATTTCCTGCTTAAAGAAATGAATGTATTCAGCATTATAACCAAAGTACTCTTTTTCCTTCAAAAAGCTTGTGGTTGCCTCATGATTTTTATCGCTGGTCATGATAAACAGATGAAACCAGGTTCCTGCAAGCTTCACCACATCCAGCATGTTGTTGATAAGGCACTCAAAGATGTACAATTCCCTGGTAATTCCTACATTGTACATACCCTTGGGATTGTCCGAGCCAAGTCTGGTTCCCATGCCTCCTGCAAGCAGTAAAGCCGCTACCTTGCCTGCCCGAATGGCTTCCAAGCCTGTTTTCTGAAAGCTTTCCTTATTCGCCTCAATCTCATCCAGCTCCATAGCTGCCAAGGGACTGATTTCTCCCCTCTTAGCTAGCTCCTCCTGATGCTTGCAGGCTTCCATAAGACTCATATCAGTTGCTTCAATCTGGTCCAGAAGCTCCTGCTGCTCTGTTCCTGTCAGCTCATCAAAATAGCGAAGCACCTGCTCCTGCCCATACTTTTTTACTTTTTCCTGCGCTTGTTGTAATGTCATATTCAACGCCTCCTACTATATTCCTTGTCAGTATAAATGAATTTGCATAAATAATCAAGGAAGTGGCCTACAAAAATAAACTGTCAAAGAAATCCCCCTCTTGTCCGAAGAAGCCCATAAAATAGGCCTTCATTTCCGGATGGTCCTCTCCTATGTCCTCTAAAATTGCCGCTCTGTTTTCTCTGGTTAAACAACCCAAGGTGGCAAAAAGCTTATAATATTCTGAATTGTTTCCGTATTCCTCCAACAATACCTTCCAGGTTTCTTCACTTTCACAGCCCTTGGTGTGGGTCAATAGGTACTGCTCGAGGAGGGCTTTTAGTTCAGGTCGCAACTCATCGGGGTAAAGTAACCTCAAAAACGCTACCCTGACCTTCTTCTTTCTGGCCCTCTCTTTATAGGCTCGAAGGTCCACACTCCCATAATCCTCTTCTCCGCACAGCACCTGCTTGGAATACCCTGATTCATCCTTGGAAAGCAGCAGTTCCTTGGCTCTGGCATCCCACTTGGCAAACCATTCCTCACTTCCGGCTTCCAGGGGATTGAGCAAGTATTCCGTTTTCAGCAGGCCCACTGCTCCCGCAAACAAGGCTGCCACAGTCCGGTTCTTGTCAGGAAGATACAGAAATCGCAGCTCTTTACAATCCAAAAACACGGCTTTCCCCAGATGCACCCGAGGATTCCCAATGGAAATTTCCTTTAATCTGTCGCAATGAGCAAAGGCCCAGTCTCCCACCTGGCAAACAGTCTCCGGCAAAGTTACCTTCTGCAGATATTTCCTGCTTAAAAAGGCCTTCTTGTGAATTGCTGTCACCGGATATCCCTCAATCCTTTCCGGTATCCTGGCCTCTCCCAGTAAAGCTGAGCTGTCAATAATTTCTATTTCCTGGTTTTGTATTTTGTATCCCAGATACCCTCCGGGCAGGAGATATTGAGCCTCCAAACCTTTGTTTCTTGTGGTATCATTCATATACACGCTCTCACTTCCATACTCTTTGTAAACTACCAATTGGAATGGATTCCCACCCTTACAGGTCAAGCTTGCTCAATTCCTCCTTAATCTGCACACTTCTCTCTCCCAGCATCATATCCTTACTATAGTGCAGATATTCTTCACTTCCGAAGGTTGCAATAAAGGAAGAAGAGGCCTTGGAAACCGTAAGCTGAGTTACAAAAATCAGCATCTCATTTCCCTTGCCGAAGGCATTCTCAACAAATTCAAACACTGCCTTGAGCGCTGCCTTTTCCTGATTGGTTTGCTCTTTTAAGCCCTCCACCTGACTTCCATAAGCTTGTTTGATACTTGCATAGTCAAAGCATTGTTCTCCTTTCAGTCCCTCCAAGAATCGATTTTTTAACCGCAGTGCCTTTTTGTCTGCATCGGACAGGGAATTTGCACTTTGCAGCGCGGCAAGCCTGTCCTTTCCGGTTTGTAACATCCTGTCTAACAGGGCTTGGGTTTCCTCCACAGTCTTTCCCTCAAATGTCGGCACCACATTCCGCAGCTCCATCAACAGTTTCACACGTATCATAATTGGGTCCATGTCTGCCAACAGCCGGTCTAACAGCAGCCCCATCAGAGACAGTCTCTCGTCAAAAGCAGCTGCCTTTGCCTTTTCCACCGCTTTTTGGGTAGCCCTTCCCGCCATAATTTCTTCTATCTGATAGTCCTGCTTATACTTTCGATACAAATCATAGTAAGCGCAGAACTCCTTCACCACCTTTTCATTGTGAAGGTACTGCTCCACCAGGCTCTCCTCCACCTTGAGCCCATCCTGTTCATACAGATACAGCATCTGGGACAAATCCTCCCAGCCTCTGGCTGTCACATAGCTTCTGCCCTTGGTGGTCATTTCCATGACATAGAAATGCTCTTTTTTCAAATCCAGGTAGCTGACCACGGCGGCATGGATATGCCTATCCAAAGCATACTCGTGCCATGCCGCATAATCCGCCTCCACCGCCAACAGTTTCAGTCTGTCCATGGTTACTACGTCAAACTCCCGGACAGATTTATTAAACTCCGGCGGATTTCCGGCTGTCACAATCACCCAGCCCTCCGGCACACTGTGACGTCCAAACACCTTATACTGCAGAAACTGCAGCATAGCAGGAGCTAAGGTCTCGGAGACGCAATTAATCTCGTCTAAAAAAAGGATTCCCTCGGCAATGCCGCTTTTTTCCATAGTCTCATAGACGGAGGCGATAATCTCGCTCATAGTGTATTCCGACACGCTGACCGTCTGCCCATCATACTGCTTTTGCGTGATAAAGGGCAGACCCAAGGCAGACTGTCTGGTGTGATGTGTCATGGAATAAGATACCAGGGCGATTCCCAGCTCCTGGGCAATCTGTTCCATGATGGCAGTCTTTCCGATTCCCGGCGCTCCCAGCAAAAAGATGGGTCTCTGGCGAACCACAGGAACCGCATATTCCCCAAATTCATCTTTTTTCAAATACAGTCTCACAGCATCCTTAATGTATTCTTTGGCTTGTTTTATATTCATAATCCTTCTCCTTTAAAATCACTTTCAGGCTCCAAGGTGGCACAGATTGTCGATTTTCATCCTCCTCGAGAAAGGCAAAAATCGTTTCGTACCGGGGCATCTTTTCCGGATACACTCCGTACCCGTCCGTAAAGTAGATCAGTCCCTTTAAATTTTCAAATTCGCCCTGCTCCATGAGCTTGTCCACATAGTCAAAAACCGGTCTGAAATCCGTTGCCCCGAAGCCCTTGATTTTGCCGTACCGCATGAAGTTGTGAAACTCCTCATCTGAGGTAATCTTCACATCCTCCCGCACCTCATTGTCACACTGGAGGATATGAATGTTGACCTTGTGGAAATAAGTTTCCGTGGATTTTAGAATCGTGTAGGTGTGATTTAAAAACTCCCTCACAATCTCTCCCCGACAGGAGGCTGAGGTATCGATGGCAATGACAAACTCCCGGACCTTGTGCACCTCCTTGTATTCCAACGGTTCTATGAGAGGCAGATTTCCATAGGTAGTTAGGCCATAGGTATAATAGATATAGTCAAATTCCTCATCATTGATACCCATATCCTCCCCCATGACCGTGAAGCGTTTTAAGATTGCCTCATAATCATAGTCCTCCCTGGTGGCCTCCTCCAGATTCTTTTCCAGGGTCTCTGCGCCGGCCTTGGCCTTCGTGAAGGACTTCAAATCTGCCTTCACCCGTTCACTGATTTTCTTCCACTGCTCCAAGGAAATCTCCAGCTTCTCCTCTTCTCGCCACAAAGCATGGTCATCCTTTTGAAACAGCAAGGTCCACTCCTGCCACTCCTCATTGGATATGGGATTATGCAGAAGATATCGATAGATTCGGTCTGCCGTCAAGGCGCTGATATCCTCTTTTAAAAGGGTAAGCTTGCGCTTCGCATGGATGTCCTGCTCCAGCTGACTTTGGGGCAAGCCCATCTCCAGTATGGCATTTTCCACCGCAATGTCTGCTGCCATATCCCACAGTTTTGAATCCACCGTGCCGTAACCGTAGGAGTGGGAAAAGACGCAGTGCAAAATGATATGAAGGTAGGTCCGAAAGAGGCTGGCAGGCTCTTTTTTATAGTTTTTCAATAGCTGTCTGGGTTGGTAAAAAATCTGACTTTGGTTGGTTTGCGGCAAAACTGCCGATTCTCTTGGCTCCCAGGTCAGCCGAAACACAGCCATGTCAAAGAAGCGCAAATGAATCAAGATGTCATCCTGCGCCAGCTTAATCACCTCTTTTGCCAAATTCGAAAGCTTCTCTTTTTCCACTGCATTTCACCTTTTATGTTTTCTTGCTTGCTTATTATATCCGTTTTTGCGTGTAAAAACAAGAAAGGATAGGGGGATTCATCAATAGCTGACCCACTATCCTTTCTTGGAACGCATTTGATATTCAGGAAGATATATCATTTCGCCTATTACAGCATATGTGCATATTTTTCCTTTGTAGCCAGGCCTCCCCGGATATGCCTCTCTGATTTGTTGATGTCCAGTACCTTCCTGGCTTCTTTGGCTAGTATTGGGTCGATGGCTTCCAAGCGCTCTGTGCAATCCTTATGTACGGTTGACTTCGATACCCCAAATGCCTTGGCGGTCTGTCTTACGGTGGCATCGTGCTCAATAATATAATTTGCTATGCTTATCGCACGCTCCTCAATATAATCCCTCAAAAGAAAACCCCTTAAGAATCTTTTTTACAGTGTATGAAAGATTCTTAGGGGGTATGACTATTCTTTAAGGTTCATATATGGCTTCTCGTACCAAGATACCGGGGTCAAAAGAACCGTCCCTAAATCTCCTGTTTTTTCGCCTTAGCAGCTTTCAAAATCTCAGCAAGATTATCACCGTTAAGCACCCCCGGATAATCATCCTGGAAACCAACTAATACATCCTTATTTTCCTGTTCAAGTTCTCTACACTGTTTGTAAAAAGAGCGCAAATCTGCTTTCTTATAAACAGATTCAATAAAAACTCTGGAATCTTCCGGTATTCGGCTATAAGAATCGTATAAATCGATTATAGCCTTTTGAATTTTTTCAAATGTCAATGGCTCATTCCGTTCTTCCTGCTCAATCAGCACACCCACAATATCAGATAAATCATTTTTATATTGGCGTCCTGCCATGAGTTTCATTGCCACAAGATATTCAGCTGATACTGTTCTAATCTGTAAAACATTTGCAAAAGTCTTATAATACTTTGAATATTCCACCAATCTTGGCGTATAGGAATTGGTATTAATAAAGTCTGTATTTATCCATCCAACCGGAAGGCCAAGTCTGTCTCCTACTGCGTTGATTGCATCCTTCATTGCCCCGGAGGACTTAATGATTGCATCCATGTCATAGGTCATTTCTCTAAAGCCATAATTAATAAGAATTGATGCACCACCAATCAGAATAATCTCCGCCGGCATTCTGGTACCATTCTTTTTACGAAACTCTTTTGCCAGTTCTTTTAGATAGCTATCCAGATTTTCTTTTGTAAATGGTTTATCAGCAGACATTTCTCACCTCGCATTCTACGATATTAAATCGTATAAATTCAGGTATTGCGTTGGCAAGTGCTTTTTCTTTTATACTTTCATCTCCAGTTGCAGCATATGACACAACTACGCTCGCAGGAAAATATGGTTTTTCAAGCTTCTGAGAACGAATATCATTATAATTTGTGCAAATAGGCAAACTGTTTATTCTAGATAAATAGTCAATCATTGCCAACAGATATAATGCTTCTCTATACCATCTACGCTCATAAAGTCTCCGTATTTCATCCTTTTCAAGTGTTTCGATAATAAAATCTATATCACCCATGTCCTTCACATGATGGCAAGTATTACTCTTAAATGTCTCAAAAGAACATCTGTAATCCGTCCTGTCTATGCTATTGTTCTCTAATATTGAATCAACAGTCACTCCAAGAACCTTAGCAATCTTATATAAAGTTCCAGCTGCACACTTATCAAGGTCTGCTTTGCCACTACAAATATCTGTGATAGTTGTCATTGCGACTCCGCTTTCTTTACTTAAGCGATATCTTGACATATTTTCTTTTTCAAGTAAATCATTTACAATCATCAGCTTTCCCTCCTTTTTTATAGTATATCGGTCAACCGAACTAACGTCAATAATATATTATATCCAATTTGAGAAAATCTTATTAAACCGTTTCTCTAAACATCTCAAAAAACAGCATTTTAGTTTATATTTCACATTTTACAAAAGCAAGGCATCTCTACCTTGCTCTTCTCCGTCTTATATTCACCGGTTCTTCCACCTTTTCTATCTCCTCCGGTTCTGCTATGTATTCGCCATCTTCGACACACCGTGCTGCAGCTTCTTCAATCGCGCGTTCCACTTTGCCTGCATTTGCTTCAATCAAAAGCTTACACAAGAA
>CAMAHO010000103.1 GCA_945834545.1 uncultured Lachnospiraceae bacterium
GGTCCGTGCCCCTGAGGTCTTGCTGACGAATTTGGCCCGTGGCCTGATGGTCTTGCGGTTTGTTCGTTCTTATGCTCTGCCATTATGCCTCACCTCCGTTCTCATCAAAATCACGGTCGCCTGAGGTCTGAGCCTCAAACACCTCTCTGTAAATATCATCCTTTTCCAGCAGCTCCTCATGGGTTCCGACGCCATGGATTTTACCCTCATCCAAAACCACGATTCTGTCTGCGGACTGAATACTGGAAATTCTCTGAGCAATGATAATCTTGGTTGTACCGGGGATTTCCTCTGCGAAAGCCTTGCGGATTTTTGCATCCGTTGCGGTATCCACGGCACTGGTGCTGTCGTCCAAAATCAGCACCTTGGGTTTCTTTAGCAGGGCTCTGGCAATACAAAGCCTCTGCTTCTGACCACCGGAAACATTGGCGCCGCCCTGCTCAATCCAGGTGTTGTAGCCCTCCGGCATCTTACTGATAAACTCATCCGCACAAGCCAGCTCACAAGCTCTCTTGCACTCTTCCTCTGTGGCATTCTCATCTCCCCAGCGAAGATTATCCAAAACCGTGCCGGAAAACAGTACGTTTTTCTGCAACACCACAGACACCTGATTTCTGAGAGTCTCCAAATCATACTCTTTTACATTGACGCCACCTACCAAAACCGCTCCCTGAGACACATCATAGAGACGACTGATCAGGTTCACCAGACTGGTCTTGGAGCTTCCCGTTCCACCCAAAATACCAATGGTCTCACCGGAGCGAATCTCCAGATTAATGTTGTCCAAAACCGGTTTCTCACTGGTTTCATTGTAACGGAAGGTCACATGTTCAAACCGAACAGTACCGTCCGCCACCTCCATCACCGGGTTCTCAGGATTGGTGATGGTGGGCTTTTCCTCCAAAACTGCGCAGATTCGCTTGCCGGCAGCACTGCTCATGGTAAGCATAACGAAGATCATGGACAGCATCATCAAGCTCATAAGGATATTCATACAGTAGGCAAGAAGAGCTGTCAAATCCCCTGTTGTAAGGCTCTCCGCCACTATCATCTTCGCTCCCAGCCAGCTGATTAACAAAATACAGGAATATACTGTAAACTGCATAACCGGACCGTTTAACATAACGATTCTCTCGGCACGGATGGCCATATGGTAGAGATTAAAGCTTGCCTTGTGGAATTTCTCTGTCTCGTAAGCCTCCCGCACATAAGCCTTTACCACACGCTCCCCGGAAACATTTTCCTGGATGCTGGCATTGACTTCGTCATATTTCTCAAACATCTGGGTGAAATACTTCATGGCAAACTTGGTAATCACTGCTAAAATGATTCCCAGGAAAACCACCGCCACAAGATAGATGCAGGCTATCCTTGCATTGACAAAGAATGCCATGGCCATGGCACAGAGCAAGCTAAAGGGTGCCCTGATGCACATACGAAGAAGCATCTGATAGGCATTCTGTACGCTGGTAACATCAGTAGTCATTCTGGTAATCAAGCCCGCCGTAGAAAACCTGTCAATGTTTGCAAAAGAAAAGGTCTGAATGTTTCGAAACATAGCCTCCCGCAGGTTTTTCGCAAAACCGGCAGAAGCCCTCGCTCCATAGACGCCTCCCATGATACCGCCAGTCAGACCCACACCAGCCATGACCAGCATGAGTAATCCAATTACAAAAATATGTTTCATATCCCCCTTATTCACACCCTCATCAATGATGGATGCCATTAATAGAGGAATGAAGGTTTCCATTAAAACCTCCACAATCATTGCAACTGGCGTTTTGATGGAATCTGCTTTGAACTCTTTGATCTGTGCCGCCAAAGTCTTAATCATTGTAATATCCTTCCTTTCTGTTTCTATCGGAAACTAAATTCTGTTGTATCTTATCCAAAGTGTGTAAAAACTGTTTCTTTTCTTCCTCCGTAAGCCCCTCCTCCATCATTGTGTGAAAGCTGTCAATCTGAAGTCTGATTTTCTTGTTCAGGGTTTTCGCCTTATCCGTCAGCAATATCCTCTTTAATCTCCCGTCACCTTCTACCGCTTCCCGCAGCAAAAAACCCTTTTGCTCCATGTTCTGGAGTGTTGTGGTGGCTGTGGAACGACGGATGTTAAACTTCTTTTCAATATCCTTCTGGAAGACATCCCCCTTCCGGCTTTTTTCCTCTATGTAGCCTAAAATGGGACCCTGTATTCCACACAGCTCATCCAGACCATTTACAGCAAAACGGGCATCCAGATTGCGCCGAATCTGATTGTTGATATTTCGAAGTGCATATCCTATAGGTTGTGCTTTTTCCTCCTTCATAGCTAGTCCTTTCATATCGGCAAAAAAATTAGGTGCCTAACAATGTTGTTAGACGCCTAACATTATACTTCTATCTTTTAAAATTGCAAGGACAAAATGAACAATTTTATATTTATTTTAGAAATACCGCAAACCATTTCATATTGCATCTTCCGACAAATCTTCACCTGACAATAAAAATATAGATATGGAATAAAAACCAAAAATTCAGAAACACTACTAACTGTATCGGGAAAATTCACGAAAAGGAGTCTAACCATGAGCAACAATCTAAGCGAAGAAGAAAAGAAACAATATGAGGCCTATGTGAAGCAGGTAACACCCACCAAATCCTTGCCGCTGCAAATGCTTAAGGCCTTTGTGGTAGGCGGAATCATCTGCACACTGGGACAATTTATACAGAATATGATGATGAACCAATTTGGTTTGGAGCAGACCCAGGCCAGCTCCTGGTGTTCCCTCCTGTTGATTTTGTTGTCCGTAATACTGACCGGCTTTAACCTCTTTGGTCCTATCGTCAACTTTGGTGGTGCCGGCGCTCTGGTTCCCATCACAGGCTTTGCCAACAGTGTCTGTGCCCCGGCCATTGAATTCCAAAAAGAAGGACAGGTCTACGGCATTGGCTGTAAGATTTTTACCATTGCGGGACCTGTCATTTTGTACGGTATTGTCAGCAGCTGGGTGTTCGGGTTGATTTATTGGCTTTTTATGTAATCCTCCTGCAATATACCGGCAATCACTTTCCGTTCATCATAAGGGTACTTGACTCCATTGCGCTCTAAATATGTATCGTGTCCAAGTCCGGGGATTAAAACCATGTCTCCGGGCTTTGCCATGGCCAGGGCGTAGCGGATTCCCTCTGTCCTGTCCACTATGATGGTGTAGGGCTTTCCTGTTTTTTGCACTCCTACCTCTATGTCCTTTAGAATGGAAAGCGGGTCCTCGGTGCGGACCTGGTCAGACATCAGGACCGTAAAGTCTGCCAGTCTGCCGGAAATCTCACCCATAATCGGACGCTTTTCCTTGTCTCTGTCTCCCCCCACTCCCCAGGCACATATTAACCTGCCCTGTACATACTGCCTGGCTGCAAGCAAGATACACTCCAGGCTGGCAGGGGTGTGGGCATAGTCAATCATGATGGCGATGCCTCTGTCATTGGGAACCAACTCACTTCTGCCAAGGACGGTGATGTGGGACAATGCTGTCCTGCAATTCTCCAAGCTGACAGTAAAGTAGCTTGCCGCAGTCATTGCCGCCAAAGCATTATAGACGCTAAACATACCGGGTATGGAGACAAACATATCCTGAAATTTTACCTCCGGCCTTCCATTTCCTTGCAAAGCTTCGAAGGTTCCACTTCCAAGCTGCAAATCAAAGCAGGTTCCTTTGGGGCTTAACCTCACACTCTCCCTTGGCACAAAAAAGTCAGCACCCTGCTCTGTGGCATAGGTCAATACCTGTTTCTCAGTGAAAAGCTCCCTTACCTTTGCTACCCTTTCGTCATCCAGATTTAACACCAGCTTCTGTGCATTTTCCAGGAGCTTGCATTTGCAGGCAAAGTACTCTTCCATGGTGGCATGCTCCTTGGGACTGATATGGTCCTTAGAAAAATTCGTGAAAACAGCCACCTCAAACTGACAGCCTTCGGTTCGATGCATTTTCATAGCTTGTGAAGACACCTCTATAATAGCAATCTCCACCTTCTCCTCTGCCATCTGCGCTAAGAGCCGTTGAAGCTCTATGCTTTCGGGAGTGGTGCGGTCTGTCTCGGCAATCTGTCGCTCCCCGATGTAGGCAGCGATGCTGCCAACTAACCCTACCTTGTAGCCGGCCTGCTCTAAAATAGCTTTTAGCATAAAGGTGGTGGTGGTCTTACCCTTGGTGCCTGTCACACCTATGAGCCTTAGCTTATCCGCCGGATAATTGTAAAAGGCACAAGCTAACCTTGCCAGGGCTTTGCGGGCATTCTCCACCAGGATGACAGCCACCCCTGTGGAGGCTGCAAATTCTTCCAAACCCTTCTCGCCTGTCTGTCCGCAAGGCTGATTACCTACGCTGTCTGCCTTTACCGAAAAGAACCCTTCCACCTCGTCGCCGTCCAGCACAACTGCCGCTGCTCCTCTTTGGACAGCCTCCCTGATGAAAGCCCTGCCGTCTTGACTTTCCCCTTGAATAGCCACAAAAAGCCATCCCCGGGAGATGGTTCTGGAATCCGGGGACAGCCCTCTAATTTCTATATTCAGATTTCCTATGCTCTCCCTTATCTCAAGAAGGGATATCATCTGCTGTAGTAACATTTTCCCTCCTGGGATTTAGCCAATGACCGAAGATACATACTCGATAGAGACAATAGTATCCCCATCCAGAATGAAGTTTAGCTTCATATCTCCCTTTTTGTAGGTAATCTTGTTTCCATCCTCTTCCCCGGTGCCATACACGCGAAGGATGTCTTCCTTTGTCATAGACAGATCAACGCCCTCTGTTGTAGCTACCATATCGTCCTTCAGGGTCACTAATCCGATGAGGTTCTTTCCGTCCAGAGGATAGGTCTCCACCTGGAAGGAGCCAAAATCATAAATGTAATCTGTCCCCTGTCCGGCGCAGCTGGGAGCCTCAAATACGCTCTTTGCTTCGGGATGCTGTAAGGCGTCCATATCTGCGTCAATGTTGTAGGTTACACCGTCCACGGTAAGGGCATAGCCCTCGCTGGGCTTTACAGAATCCTCTGCAATGTCCTGACTTTCTTCTTCGACCACATTCTGAGGGGCATCTGTCGTCTCTCCCCCACAAGCCATCAAACTCATACTAAGACATAACACCATTCCTAAAACTACTAACTTTTTCATATTCTCCTCCTAATTCCTTTATCGTTCAAGAGCTGCCCTTTGCCTTTCTATTTCAGCATTGTATGCCTGAAGCTTTTCTTTCCATTCCTGCTCCAGTCTTTCCTCGCCTCTCCTGCTGCCGATACCGCAGTCTGTGGCAAGCTTCTTTCCAAAATAGAAGGAAAGCTTCTCTGCTCCTGACAGGTTCAGATGCAAGCCTGCATCATAGGTATCCTGGGTAAAATCAAGCCCGATCTCATCCAGGCTGTCTAAGAAATTATAATACTTCAAATTATGATTTTTTGCAAATGTTACCATCTGCTCATCCCACTGCTCATACCAAGCAGGGTAAAGGCTGGGCGCCTTTATGAGAATCAGCTCTATACCCTGACTCTCGCACAATTCTGCCATTTTCTCCAGATAAGCATAGGCATTGTCCCCGAACTGATAATCCGCCAAAGGTCTTCCGGCAGGTACATTTTCCGCCGGGAGCACATCCACCCGCATATAATATCCGTTAAAGGTCACCTTATCCTTGTGGAAAAAGTATTTGAAATCATCCGCGCTTAACTTATCCCATCTGCTGTGGTAGCGAAGGATGGGAAACACATAATCCAGAAAGCTTTCTTCCTCCGTCATGGAGGCTTGAATACTCTTTACTTTGGACATAGACCAGCGCATACCGTCTAAGGTCATACGATTGTAGGTCTCCCTCTGTGGCTCGTTAAACATCATAGCTAACACATTAAACACCACGGCCTTGGGTTTCTCGTATTCTAAGGTCTCTTCCAGGAGATAATAGGACTGCCACATAAGCTGTTCCGCACTGCCGCGAATATAACTGTTGATGCCATACTCCTGCCAAAGCACTGCAGGGGAGAAATTCTCATAGACCTCACAGTCTCCTATAAATATCACATCATGATCCATGGTTTCCTCATAGAATTCCTCTATCATTCCACCCTCTACAATACCGGACATATATTTTGGCATGAGAAGCCTTTGTAAGCCCGCCAAGATGACCAGCACAACCGCCAGGGTAACCAGCACCTGCACTATCTTTTTCCCGTTTGCCTTTCTCATTGCGTAATCAATTCCTTCCATTCCGGTTTCAGCGTACCGCACTCTTCCACGGCACATTTTGCCAACAGGCGCATGGCATCAATATAGCCGGCTCCGATGGCATTGGTCTCACTGACAATGGAAAGCTCCGTACAGCCTAAAATAATGACCTCTGCTCCCTTTGCCCTAAGCTCCCAGCTGGCTGCACCAAAGCGGCTCATATCCACCGGCTTGTTGGCTTTCACATTTTCATATATCACATGCATCACATGCTTTTGCCCCTCATCGGAAGGCACAATTAACTCCATACCTGACCGCTCCATAGCTTTCTGAAACAGCCTGCTCTCCACAGTACCGCTGGTAGCCATAAGCCCCACCTTATGAATTCCTCTTTCCTTTAAGTAGTCACAAAGCTCGTCTACTATATTAATGATGCGTACCGGAATCTCCTTAGAAAGTCTATCGTGGAAATAATGGGCTGTAACACAGGGAATGGCAATGATATCCATGCCCTGCTCTGCAAGCTTATTTCCGATTTCTATCATTTCAGGGGTAGGATCCTTTGAACTGTTTCCCAAAATAAAGCTTGTCCTATCCGGAATCTGGGGGCAGTTATAAATGACCATCTCAATGTGCTCCTGGTCTATCTCTGCCTGGGTCATTTCGATGACCATTCTCATAAAAAGTGCTGTGGCCATAGGGCCTAAGCCCCCAATGACACCCAATTTCTTCATATACTTCCTCCTTAGGGTAATCCCGGTGGTTGCTACCATCCTTACTGGATATCTGTATAAATGGTACGATCGTAGTTGTGCGTACCATTATGGCTGTTGGAATATTCCATCAATTCTGCATCTGTCTTGTAGAAGAAGGTGGACTTGTCCGCTCTTCTGCAGGTATCAAAATGATGCCAGCCCTCTCCGATGTCTACCAGGTTCCAGAAATGCATGGTAGTCTTGGTGGGAATCTTCTCAATGTCTTTATTCTTAATGCCTGCTCTTGTGAGCAATACCTTTGCCGTTGCAGCATAGGTATAGCAATCTCCCTTTCGGTTCACCAAGCCGTCATAGGCGCCTTGAACCCAATCATTCTTGCTGGCGCCGTCAGAATAGGCAATCTTTTCGTGACACCAGTCATAGATTGCCCAGATGATTTCATACTGTGTCATCTCAGGATTGGTAATCTTGTACAAAATTCTGTCTGCCTCAGCCTCCACATACTCTTGTGTTACCTCGGCCTGCTCCCCGGGCTTTTTCTCCTTGGGCTTCACATGAATCACCGCAGAAACCTGGGTTTTATTGCCTGCCTTATCTGTGGCTATATAATGCACAGCATAATCGCCGATTTTGTTGGTGTCTACCTCGCTGTTGTCAATCTCCAGGCTCACCTGGGGATCCATATCATCCGTGACCTCCACACCCTTCTTGTAGGATATGCTGTCACCCACTGTGATAGTCTGGTCTTTTACTCCCGTAATCACCGGAGGTGTAGTATCTGAAAGTATGGTTAGCTTGGCCTTGTCTGTGGCAGTATTATTTCCTGCATCTGTCACCACCAGATATACGATCTGCTCGCCTCTGAGAGTGATGTCCGGACTATTCTTAAACTCCACCTTGCAATCTGTAGCATCTGAAATGCTGGTCACGAAATCTGTGGGACTTATGGTGTTTCCCAACATAATCGTTACATCCTGTACGGTAAAAAAGGGAGCCACGGTATCCTTCACATACAGAATACTTTTCCTGGTTCTGCCCAAAAGCTTCAGCTCTACCTCATACTCTCCCACTGTTAAACTTTCTGCAGAAATCTCTGTAAGCAAAGTGGGCTCCATTCCATCCACCTTGGCAAACAGCTTCGTCCCGGAGAATTCTTCTCCTGCCTCAACGGTTGCCTCCGACTTGATCAGAAGGCTTGGAAGAAGGAGATATCCTATGCCCAGCAGAAGCAGGATACATGCTATAAGGAGTAAACCAAAAGGTGTTTTCTTCTTTCTACTCCCCCTTCTCCTGCGGGGAGGTATGCTTTGTCCTGCTCTACTTGAGGCTGTCGGTCTATTTTGTCCTGTAGGTCTATTCTGTCCTGTCGGCCTGCTTTGTCCTGCAGGTCTATTCTGTCCTGTCGGCCTGCTTTGTCCTG
>CAMAHO010000104.1 GCA_945834545.1 uncultured Lachnospiraceae bacterium
AGTTGGGAAATCTAACCCATTTTATACTCAACAAATCCAACTCTTCATAGGCTTTTTTATTGATTCTCCTGGCCAAAGTTTCCACAAAGCCATCATATTCCGTCCCGAAAACCTCGTTCCGTCTGGCTTCTATGATATCAAGCTTGTTCCTATCCGTCTTTTCTCTGTCCAAGGTGTCTATGCATTTTAAAATATGGTACCCATCCTCCAATTCAAACACATGACTGATTTCTCCTTGGGAGAGATGAAATGCCACCTCATCAAAGCCTTTTTCCTTTTCTCCTTTTCCCACGGAATAGACATACTCTGCTTCCTCACTGTACTTCGCAGCCAATTCGCCGAAATCACTGGTTCCCTCAAGTGCCTCCAATCGTACCTGTTCTGCCTTTTGAAAGGCATATCCTATGGTATTCTCTTCCTCGATATCTGATGCAGTCTGATCTTTTCGAATCACGATATCCATTACCGTTATGATTCTGGCCTCATCATCACTGATTTCAGGGGTTACACCTTCCAGTATTCTATCATATACCTTTTTCGCCAATGCATATTCCTGATACATCTGCTCCAGCAGCTCTGTGGTTATCTCCAAATACTCAGCCTCATCAGTTCCTATTGCAGTGAAATATCTCTTGGCAGCCTCGGCACATTCTGATTTTTCCTCTTCATCCAGCTCCAATTCCCGGGACAACGCCATCAAATACATGGTCTTTATCTGGGCAGCCTTTTCCAACACGGAATCCTTTACCTGCTCCTCCAGCGTTCCTTCGGAAAGCTCAGCCTTCCATATGCCTTCCCCGTAAACCTCCTCATACTGTGTTCTGGTACTATAAAGATACACCAGCATCTGAGAAACTGTACAAATACTGTCGCCCACTTGAAAAATCTCATTTTCAGCCAGATTCTTAGTCACAATAATGGGGGAGCTGCAGCCTGTAAGGAATGAAATCACACCCGCCATAAAGAATGGCAGCCCTTTTCTTACAATCTGTTTCCAATACTTCTTCAAGCATGTCTCCTTTCTCTCAAAAGCTTCGAGGCTTGATCCTGGATTCCTTGTGACGAAAAACCTCCCACAAAGTGGGAGGTGATGTTTCGTTTATGCAATTACATGAATCCAGCCTTCCGGAGCTTCTATCCTTCCCATCTGGATACCGGTCAAGGTATCATACAGTTTCTTGGTGATAGGTCCCATCTCGCTCATACCGCTGGGCATACAAATCTCCTTGCCATGATCCACAATCTTTCCTACCGGTGAGATAACAGCTGCTGTTCCGCAAAGACCACACTCCGCCATATCCTTTACCTCTTCCAGAGTGATTTCTCTCTCCTCAGCCTCTAATCCCAGATATTCCTTTGCTACATAAATCAAGGATCTTCTGGTGATGGAAGGAAGAATGCTGTTAGACTTAGGTGTCACAACCTTTCCATCCTTGGTTACAAAGAGGAAGTTTGCACCACCTGTCTCCTCCACCTTGGTTCTGGTCTTAGGATCCAGATACATATTCTCATCATAGCCCTCTTCGTGGGCAGATACAATAGCGTGTAAGCTCATAGCGTAATTCAATCCGGCCTTGATATGACCTGTACCGTTTGGCGCTGCACGGTCGAAATCACTGACACGAATGGTCAAGGGTTTCACTCCGCCTTTAAAGTAAGGACCTACCGGTGTACAGAAGACACGGAACTGGTACTCACTTGCAGGCTTTACACCGATAACAGGATTGCTGCCAAACATATAAGGTCTCACATATAAGGTTGCCCCGCTTCCGTAAGGAGGTACATACGCTGCATTTGCTGCAACCGTTTTGGTCACTGCGTCAATAAATCGATCCTTAGGAAATACCGGCATTTCCAATCTCTCAGCCGAAGCAATCATTCTCTCTGCATTGAGGTCCGGTCTGAAGGTTACGATTCTGCCATCCTCGGTGGTGTAAGCCTTCAAGCCTTCAAATATGGTCTGAGCATACTGCAATACGCCCGCACACTCGTTTAATACGATATTGGCATCTCCTGTCAGGCAGCCATCATCCCAGGCACCGTCCTTAAAATTTGAAACATATCTCTCGTCTGTCTGAACATATCCAAAGCCCAGATTAGCCCAGTCAATATTCTTCTTTTCCATAGTAGTATCCTTCTTTCTGCCACATTATTGCTAGGATTGCGAAACTATTATCGTCCTTTTAAAATCAAATGTCAAGATTATGGATTTATCCTCCTATACTTCAAAAAGTTATAGGAAATATCAAAATAGGTGAGTTCATCGCTGTCCTCAGCTAAAATCCACTCCTTATCCGCATCCAAATCAGGGAAATACGCATCCGCCTCATAGGTGTGATCAATCTTTGTCACCTGTACCGTATCGCAGTACGGCAAAAGCTGTCTGTAGATGCTTTCTCCTCCTACGATATAGACATCCTCCGGCGGATATTTTTTCAAGGTGTCTAACAGTTGCTCCAAGCTGTTGACCACTGTAGCCCCTCTCACCTTGAAGGCAGGATTTTCCGACAGAATGATGTTTTCCCGATTTTGCAGGGGCAAGCCCTGGGGAAAGGTCTCCAAGGTTTTTCTACCCAGGACAATCACCTTGCCGGTGGTCTCCTCCCTGAAATGCTTCATATCGTTTGGAATGCTTACAAGAAGCCTGTTTTTGTTTCCGATGGCCCAACGATTGTCAGCAGCCACTATCATATGAAACTTCTTCTGTCCAGCCATGAAAACTACTCCTCTTTTCTGGGCCTTCTGCCACAGCATTTTGCCTCTGTACAAAATCCCGTCACGTCACATTTGGGCACAAAATAGTGCTTTGTCAGGTAGCTCCACTCCTCAGAGTATTCGCTGAGCGCTCTGACCATATCCTGCATCAGCTTTCTGTATTCCCAATAGGCCCTAGTACACATTCTCTGATGCGCCATATCAATCAGGTTTCTTAAATTGGTTCGAAACACCACCTTGGTCTCCATTCCCAGGGGAAGCAGCATTCCGATATCCTCTCTTGGCAACCCTAGGGCTTCCAGCTTCTGCATGCCGGTTAAGATGGCCTCCATGGTCTCATCATAAATGGCTGCCGCCTCTGCATTTCCCTGTATAGAAGGGGCTGTCACATAAGGAAAGCCCTTCTGGTAGTTGATATATCTTGTTGAGGCCTGCAGTCTGGTGGGGCCTCCGCCGATATGGGTGTAAAACTCTCTGATAACTCTGGCTGAATACCCGTCCAGTACCATATATACCTGAGGATACTCCCAGGTTCGCCCGTGTCCGGAAGTGATGCAATCCAGCCCTCTCTTATAATTCTTCTCCGGGTCTGTCACATTGCCGCCCCAGCACACCCCAGCCTCTCTTCCAATCAGGCTGATTGGGTCCTTGGTGGTTTCCTCCTGTATGATGATTTGTCCCATAGCTCTTCTCCTCTATTCCCACTTATCACAAAGTGAGTTGATTTGGTCGGCAAATTTCGCCATATCCTTATTTGCCAGCCCGTCGCTCTTTGAAATCAAAGCAACCAGTCTCTGGCCTGCTGCCACCAGTCTTGCAAATACACCGCTGGCAGGCTTCGTCTTCTTAGCCATAGGAATCGGTTCAGCCTCGTACTCAAACTTGTTGCTGATCAGATTAAACTCCGTTCCGCTGTAGGGAGCGTAGGCCCTGTGACCGTGTTCTATCTTAAGACACTCCACGAAGGACGTACATACCTTGTCCTCGCCGTGTACCACAAATACCTTTTTGGGTTTTTCCTCAAAGCAATTGATCCATTCAATCAGGCCATCCTTATCCGCATGACCGCTCATGCCCGCCAGCTGCATAATCCTGGCATTGATCTCGATGGGCTCTCCAAAAAGCCTTACCTCTTTTGCACCTTCTACAATGCTTCTGCCCAGCGTCCCGATTGCCTGATATCCCACAAATAGAATGGTACATTCCGGTCTCCACAGATTATGCTTTAAATGATGGCGAATACGACCTGCCTCACACATACCGGAGGCAGAAATGATAACCTTAGGCTCATCGTTGAAATTGATTTCCTTGGATTCTTCACTGGTGATGGCAAGCTTAAGTCCCGGGAAAGAAATCGGGTTGATACCCTGTCTCACAAGCTCCATAGCCTCTTCATCAAAGCATTCCATCTTATTTTCCTGAAAGATACCGGTAGCCTCCACAGCCAGAGGGCTGTCCACATAGACCTTAAAATCCTCGTGGCCCTCCACCATTTTATCCACCTTGATTTTCCTCAGGAAATACAACATTTCCTGGGTTCTGCCTACTGCAAAGGAGGGAATCACCACATTGCCGCCCTTGTCAAAGGTGTCCTTTAAAATCTTGGATAATTCTGCTACATAGTCCACCTGTTCCTTGGAATGCAATCTATCCCCATAGGTGGACTCCATAACCACGTAATCAGCCTCTGTAGTAGGAATAGGGTCCTTTAGCAGCGGCTGGTTTTTGTTTCCAATGTCACCGGAAAAGACAATCTTTTTGGTAACATTTCCCTCTGTCAGCCAAACTTCGATACTGGAGGAGCCTAAAAGATGGCCAATATCTGTGAAACGAATCTTCACATTATCACAAACCTCCACCATAGCTTCATAGTGGCAGGGGATGATTCTCTTGATAATTCCCTCAGCATCTTCCATGGTATACAGCGGTTCCTGAATGGGAACCGAGCCGCTTCGCTTTGCCTTTCTGGCCTTCCACTCCGATTCCATCAATTGAATGTGGGCACAATCCCGAAGCATAATGCTGCACAGATCGGCTGTTGCATCTGTTGTATATACCTGCCCTCTGAAGCCCCTTGCGTACAAAAGTGGAAGTAAGCCTGAGTGGTCCACATGAGCATGGGTCAGGAAGACATAATCAATCTGTGCCTCACTTACCGGTAACGGTACGTTTTCAAAGACATCCACGCCCTGCTGCATACCGTAATCCACTAATATATGTTTCTCCCCAACCTGTAAATAATGGCAGCTGCCCGTAACCTCATGTGTCGCGCCAACAAAAATCAGCTTCATACTCGTAACCTCCCAACTGGGGTCATAGGTGACAGGTCCACTTGACCCCATACATTATATTTCTTTTTATTTTTTAAGAGTGCAGGCCCTTTAAGCCTATCTCTTCAGCCTATATCTCTTTAGCTTATATCCCCTCAGCTTATGATTCAGCCTTCTTGGCATTCTGCTCTGCCACTGCCTTGCTGGCCTCAAAAATCATATCAATCATAGTTTCCCCCAGAAGGAACGGGCTTCCGAAAGGATTGATTACAATTCCCTTCACATCCGTAACCTTCACAACCTCCATTAAGTCCTTTACCTTCACCGGTGCACTGAAGGTGGAAGCTCCCTTCTGAAGCTCTTCAAAGCTGGAAAAAGCCACAAGCCAGTCCTCATTGTCTTTCCCGTTAATATGACGAATTGCCAACTTGGTGTCCTTGTCAAAAACTGCCTTTTGAACCCCTTCCTCAGCCTCAACATGCAAGGAAGCCTTGGCATCCTCCATCCACTCTACAGGTACGATGAGATGCTTATCTCTCTCCATCATGACACGAAGCATCTCCAACACTCCAATCACTGCTTTTTGATCCTTAGACTTGAAAGCCTCTGTGATTACTTCTGCCAATAAATCGTTTGCCATATTCTGTATCCTCTCTTTTATCTATACTCTGTATGATGCGAAACAATGCAAAGAATATTATTGCACCCCTTTGCTTGCTAAGCCTAGTGTTATTCTACCACCTAAAGCCCGGTATGGATAGTCCTATTTCGCCCCGACTTTCCCGAGGGTTCATCCTTCCCTCTCAATTGTTACCCCACATGAGTGCACAGGCCACAGCCTTCTCCCACCCTTGCAATAGCTCTTCTCTCTTTTTTTGCGTCATAGAAGATTGAAAGGTCTTAGAAAGCTGCCAGTTGTCTCGGATTTCCCGTTTGTCCTGCCAAAAGCCTACTGCCAGCCCTGCCAGATACGCTGCTCCCAGAGCCGTCGTCTCAATACAGCTTGGACGCAGCACATCTGCCTGTAACAGATTCGCCTGGAATTGCATTAAAAAGTCATTGGCACTGGCTCCCCCATCCACCCGAAGGCTCTGAATATGCAGTCCGGTATCCTGTTCCATTGCCCGCAGGACACTGCAGGTCTGGTATGCCAGGGATTCCAGAGTGGCGCGAATAAAGTGCTCCTTTTTACAGCCTCTGGTAATTCCTACCACCATTCCCCTGGCATGCTGATTCCAGTAAGGTGCCCCTAATCCGGTAAAGGCAGGTACGACATACATTCCGTTGGTGTCTTCTACTTCCCTTGCATAGTCCTCCGACTGCTGTGCTGAGCGAATCAACCGCATCTCATCGCGGAGCCACTGAATGGCAGCCCCAGCCACAAACACGCTGCCCTCAAGAGCATATTCCGGCTCATCCCTGTCGCTTGCAGCCATGGTTGTAAGAAGACCGTGCTCGCTGACGACTGCCTTCTCTCCGGTGTTCATCAGCAGAAAGCAGCCTGTTCCATATGTATTTTTTACATCCCCGGGTTCAAAGCAACACTGTCCAAACAAAGCAGCCTGCTGATCTCCCGCAGCTCCTGCAATGGGAATCTCTCCTCCCAGCAAGCTCTCATCCGTCATTCCATAGACACAGCTGGAGGGCTTTACCTCAGGTAAAACTCCCAGTGGTATACGGAAAAAGTCAAGCAATTCCGGATCCCACTGTCTGGTATGAATGTTAAACAGCATGGTCCTGGAGGCATTTGTATAATCCGTCACGTGAACCCGCCCCTTCGTCAGATTCCATATGAGCCAGGTATCTACCGTGCCAAAGGCTAATTCCCCTGCTTCGGCCCGTTTCCTGGCGCCCTCCACATGATCTAGAATCCACTCAATCTTGGTAGCGCTGAAATAGGCATCCGGTACCAATCCCGTCTTCTCCTTGATGGTCACATCATAGCCTGCATTTACAATCTCATCAATTCTCTCCGCCGTCCTCCTGCACTGCCAGCACACGGCATTGCAGATAGGAACTCCTGTTTTTCGGTCCCAGAGAATAGTGGTCTCCCTCTGATTCGTGATACCGATAGCAGCTATCTCCTCTGCCACTGCCCCGATTTTCGCCATAGCTTCTGTCACCACAGAAAACTGACTGGACCAGATTTCCCTGGCATTGTGCTCCACCCAGCCGGGTTGGGGATAAATCTGTTCAAACTCCTTTGCCGCCACACTGATGCTGTTCCCCTTCTTATCAAACAGGATACAACGGGAGCTGGTTGTCCCCTGGTCTAATGCCATTACGTATTTTTTCATAGTCACATTCCCAATCCTTTTATTGCTATATCATCCATGCAAATCTGTATCCGGCAGCTTTGACAGAAAGGCTAGTATCTCCTGAAATACCTCCTTCCGATCCAGCTCATGAAGCAACTCATGCCGATCCTCCGGATACATCTTAAGCTGCACCTTAAGACCGGCTTTGCGGTAGCTTTGATACACCTTTCTTGGTCCCTTCCCATATGCCCCTACCGGGTCCTCTTCTCCGGACAGGATTAGAATCGGCAGGTTTTTGGGAATCTTCTGTATGTTTTTCCCCTTTTGGATGAAGCTGATGACATCAAACAAAACAGCATATCCGTTTACCGTAAAGTCAAATCTGCACAGCTTATCTGCCCTATACTGCTTCACTCTCTCCTCGTCCCGTGACAACCAGTCGCTGGCTGTTTTGGGGTTTTTAATATGGGAAAGATAGCTTCCGAAGGCAGAATACTTAATGAAATTGGAGCGATACTCATCTCCCCGCAAAAGCTTTGTAATGCCTGCCACAAATTTTCCGAAGGCCAGCACCGGGACTGGCTGTGTACCGGTACCAAGGATAATGACACCGTCCAGCTCCTCCCCATAGGTCATGCAATACCGTCTGGCCAGAAAAGAGCCCATGCTATGCCCCAAAAGGATATACGGCACACCCGGATACTCTTCCTTCATTCTGCGGGTAATCAAATGCAAGTCCCGGACAAGCACCTCACTCTTCCCTTCCTTTGCAAAATACCCTAATTCCTCTTCCCTTGCCACAGAACCACCGTGTCCCAGATGGTCGTTTCCCACCACCAAATAGCCCTCCTTGCACAGAAACTCTGCAAACTCGTCATATCTTTCCATATGCTCAATCATACCGTGGGAAATCTGAACCACGGCCTTGATTTGCCCTTCCGGTATCCAGGACAATACTCTTAAACTATGCACTCCGTCAGAAGAATTCACTCTCCATTCCTTCATGAACTTAACCCATCCATTCCTTTATTCTTTATTCTCTATTCTTTTCTTCTCTATTCTT
>CAMAHO010000105.1 GCA_945834545.1 uncultured Lachnospiraceae bacterium
GGACCACCGGGGACACTAAAAAAGCCGGAAATTACCGTCCCCAGGACCACCCCGACTCATCCTACTCTTCGCCAGTTAGGGTAACTATAGTGTAGTCATGGTGCACTTCCTTTAGGAATACTTCGAAAAGGTCGGAGATTTTGAAACGCAGACTGGAGGTGTTGATACAGGGGTGACAGCCGATATACTCCCCTTTGAGAACATCCTCGTCTACCAAAAGGTTGACCTGATTTTCCGTGTCGTTCATCAAGCCCAGGACACTGACGGAGCCGGGGGTGATATCGAGTAACCTTTCCATATATTCGGGAGGGGCGAAGGATAACCTGGGACTGTTAATCTGATGGGAGATTTCCTTTGTCTTAAATTTCTTGTCATCTTTTATCATTAGTAGGTAAAACTTCGTCTTCTGGCTGTTGCAGAGAAACAGATTTTTGCAAATGACGGCAGGAGACAGGATTTCATCAATCTCTTTGCAGGCTTCCATGGTTTCTGCTGCCTCGTGGTCCACTCTTTCATAGATAATGCCCAGCTTGTCTAATATATCATAGGTTCTAATTTCCTTTTCTAAGCGCCCGGCTGTATTTGCGGGTCTTCCCAGTTCTATTTTCATGTTAGTACGTTGCCTTTCTCATAGTGAAGTTATTTTATCTCATATATTGGAATCTGTAGTTGGCACATAATTACGATATGAAATTTTCATTACCGTCCAGCCTTACATCCACCAATTGATCGTTTTGATAATTGAGCTTTAAGGAGAAGAAATTTTCTCGCTCTCTAAGTAAGCGAAAGAAAATCTTGTCACCCTCCCATAAAGGCAGGGATTCCACCTTTGACTTATCCACCCAGACCAGCTCTCCTTCATCGCAGTCCTTCATAACGCCGGAAAAGCTGTCACAGGTGTACAGAAAGGTGTATTCGTCTATGTCGTCAATGACAAAGGTAAGTAGACCTCGAAGCTTGGGACGGGATATGGTTAAGCCGGTCTCTTCAAGGACTTCCCGGCAGATACATTCCTCAGGGGATTCTCCGTGCTCCATATGTCCGCCTACACCGATGTATTTGTCCTTGTTTAGGTCGTTCTCCTTCTTGGTTCGGTGTAGCAAAAGGTATTGATTGTCCTTTTCTAAGTAGCACAAGGTGGTGACATGAACAGTTCCCTGCATAATCGCGGCCTCCTGTAAATAATGGATTCGTAATTTTTTTCTTAAGGTATGCTATCTTGGCATACGTACTAATTCGCCGTTAAATCCGTCGCATAGCACCATTTTGCCGAGGTAAATTTGCCAAAGATATATTTGTTGGAGGCAGATTCACACATGGTAACCAATCTGTCTTTAACAAACACGATTTCCTCTGACATAGGAGGAAATTTTATATCCCTGAGGAGGTTGGAGGAATCCATATAGGAGACCGGTAAATCCTGATTCATAAAGGATATGGTGTCCGCACCTGCATTCCCCAAATCATATTCCAAGATATGAGAAAAGGGCGTTGCGTAGGAGGTGGAGCAGTACAGTTTCCCGTCTGAAAAGGCCACACCCTGAACTTGATCGGGAAGGGAATAAGCGGCCTTTGGAACGGGCTTGATTCCATAGAGGGAATCTTCATCCTCTGAAAGCTCGTAAATTAGGGCAAGAGCCTGGTTCCTATCTCCGGCGGGAGTGGTCAGCTTATGGTTTTCGGGGGTGGGATAATTGGCTTCTCTGTAGAATTCACCCACAACCAGCTCATTGTCATGCTTGGTAAGCCATGCGACACCCACATAGTCCTCATTTTCGCCCATGGTTGAGAAGGTGCCTATATAGGGTACATTGGAGTGATCGGATACCGTTTCAACTGTTGAGCGGTCATAAATACACAAGCCCTTTCCTGAGGCAATATAGATATATTTTCCGTTTACCTCAATTCCACCACAATGACCGGTATAGGGCTGTAAATCCTTTGTGTACTGATATACCGTCTGGATGCAGTCGCCGGTACTCTCCTCCACAATGTAGATGGGAGAGGCCGAGCCATCCTTCATATATCCTGTAACATAATACTTACCGTCCTCATACGCCAGGCCCTGTGCAATAAAGCCGTCCTTGAGCCCGGGAATCAGAAAGGCCTTTTCGGAAGTCTTGTAATAAGAGGACACCGGAAAGCGGAAGTAGAAGCGCACTCCTAAGAGCAGTACAGCAATGAACAGGAAGAGTATGCTTCCTATCCTTAATAGAATTTTCGGTAATTTCTTTTGTTTTCTATTTTCCATAAGACACCTCTTATCGTTTTTGTATCATTATACTCTACAACGGCAAGAGATAGCAAGGGTGCATCATTAGGGACGGAGTTTTTTGCTGCTCTTATCTGTCCCCATTGTTGCTGTTTCTGCGAAATTTATATTAAAATACTCTCATTTCGAATTTGTGTGCCTGCTAGGGCTTTGTATATTTATATGCAGACGCGCTTTCGCTCTAATCGCACCGTAGCGGTACGTAAGCGAGCAAAATACGCTCGCTAAGAACCGACGGTGCTACAAGGTCTGCATACAAACATACAAAGCCCTAGCAGGCACACAAATCCGAAATGGAATGAAATATCACAGAAACAGTAACAATGGGGACAGATAAGAGCAGCAAAAAACTCCGTCCCTAATGATGCAAACGAAAGAAATATGCTATAATATACGAAATTCATTTCGACAAAAGCTACTTCAACAAATGTTAATAGGAGGGAAAACGATGTTATACGCAGCGCCTTTTGTATCAAGAAAAATCGACACTGTAAAAAAGAGAGATACAGAGAGTATTCTTTCATCACAAGCCGGAAAAATCAGGCTTATGCCAATAAATGACAACTGTGTCAGGATAACCTATACAGAGAGAGCGGACTTCGTTGAGGAGGATAAGCCGGGAGTGAATCGCCATCCGGAAGAGGTGCGCTATGAGCTTAAGGAGTCAGAGAAGGAAATTTGGGTTGGGCTTAAGGGAATGGAGCTGTGCATCAATAGAGATACCGGTGCAATTGCGTATTATCGAGTACAGGAAGGGGAAAAGAGGTTTCTTTTTCGCGAGAATCCCAAGCATCCCAGAGAGGTAGAGGAGTTTACGAGTTACCAATTAGCAGGGGATGAGCAGGTCAAGGTAGAGAAGGTGGAGACGGTGGATGGTGTAAAGGATATGGTCAGAGAAGCCACCAGAATCCCCTCAGATACGCTATATCACACACGACTATATATCGATTTTTCAGAAGAGGAGGGCATCTACGGCTTCGGTCAGCAAGAGGAAGGTTTTTTGAATCTCCGAGGGAAGACGGTGTATGTTCACCAGGCAAACCGCAAGATTGCTATGCCTATGTTGATTTCTTCTTTGGGATATGGGATTCTTATGGATACCTATAGTCCTATGATATTTAATGACAGTAGTGTCAGTACATATTTATATACCGAGGCAGATAAGGAATTGGATTACTATGTTATGGTTGGAGAGAATCCAAATCAGGTGGTAAAGCAGTATCGTCAATTAACCGGGAAAGCCGCCCTGCTTCCCAAGTGGGCTTTTGGATACCTGCAGTCACAGGAGCGATATGAAACGGAAGAGGAGCTATTGCAGATTGCTGGCAAGTATCGGGAAAGGCACTTAGGCCTGGATTGTCTGATTTTGGACTGGTGTTCCTGGGAGGACAACCAGTGGGGACAGAAATCCTTTGACCCTAAGCGTTTTCCCAATCCGACACAGATGATTCAGAAACTGCATGAGAAGGATGTCCATTTTATGATGTCCATTTGGCCTAATATGGCAGAAGGAACCGTAAATCATGAGCAGATGCAGCATATTCACGGTTTTCTGGCTGCCAGTGATGTGTATAATGCCCTTTCAGCAGAGGCAAGGGAATTGTATTGGAAACAGGTTAAGGAAAAACTCTTTTGTCATGGGGTAGATGCCTGGTGGTGCGATTCCAGTGAACCCCTGACAATCGAATGGACTCATAAAAACCGTATGGAGCCGGGCACCTTGTTTTCTGAGTATCAGAAGGAACTGGCAGATCATATGCCTGCCGCGTTTACCAATGCCTTTCCGCTTTATCATGCCAGAACCCTGTATGAAGGGCAGAGAAAGGAGACGGAAGAGAAGCGTGTCTGCAATCTGACCAGAAGTGCTTATACCGGTCAGCAGAGGTACGGCACCATTCTTTGGTCGGGAGATACCGCTGCCTCTTGGGATACTCTTCGCAGTCAGATTGCTGAGGGCCTGAATTTGGTTTCCTCCGGTCTTCCCTATTGGACAGTGGACATCGGTGCTTTCTTTGTCAAGAAGAGCAATTTCTGGTATTGGGATGGGGAATATCAGGATACCACTAAGGATGCCGGGTACAGGGAGCTTTATACCAGATGGTTTCAATGGGCAGCTTTTTTGCCGGTATTTCGCGCACACGGCACGGACTGCCGGCGGGAAATGTGGGAGTTTGAAGCCTTAGAGGATGGCTGCTATGATGCTATGGTACAGGCGAATCAGCTGCGCTATCAGCTCATGCCGCTTATCTATTCCCAAGCCGGAAAGGTGTGGCTTGAGGATGCGATGATGATGAAACCTTTGGTATTTGATTACCCTTCTGACACCAATGTCCTGGATCTGAGGGATGAGTATCTGTTCTGTGAATCCATTTTGGTCTGTCCTGTGACCGAGCCTATGTATTACGGACCCGGAAATGAAAAGCTTTCCACACAGAATTATACAAGGAAGGTGTATTTGCCGGAAGGAAATGGCTGGTATGATTTTTGGAGCAATTCCTATTATGAAGGAGGGCAGTGGATAGAGGCAGCAGCCCCTATTGAAAGAATCCCTTTGTTTGTAAAGGAGGGTAGCATTCTTCCTATGGGAGCTGTGACAGAGCATGTAGTCAGCCGGGAGGAGCTTACCTATAGAGTCTATGATGGAAAGGACTGCTCCTACTCCTTGTACCAGGATGCCGGAGATGGATATGGGTACGAGAAAGGAGAATATGAGCTGCAGACTCTTTTCTGGGACAGTTTTAGAAAAACGCTTACGGATGGAAAAGGAAATGTATTAGAGGCAGAGGTGATTGGGCGTGAAAGATAGGGTTGGACCAGGGGGACAATAAAAAAGCCATTTTTTAGCGTCCCCAGGTCCACTCTTGACAATCGGCCGAAATGTGATATAGTTCTAAATGCAAATGCGAATCATTTGCATTTAGAACTTTTTTGTGAGGTATGTATGGATTTTATTTTGGATATTTTGTTAGATACCATATTGGACACGGCGAAACTGGTGCCTTTTCTTTTGTTGACCTTCTTTTTGATGGCTTTATTGGAGAAGAAAGCAGGGACAAAGGTGAATGATACCTTATCCAGAGCCGGCAGGATGGGTCCGGTGGTAGGCGGTTTGTTAGGTATGATTCCGCAATGTGGCTTTTCTGCTGCAGCTTCCAGCTTTTATGCAGGTCGCGTGATTTCCGTGGGAACGCTGATTGCAGTTTATCTGTCCACCTCAGACGAGATGCTGCCCATATTGATTTCCTGTCAGGCGCCTGTCACTCTCATGCTAAAGCTGTTGCTGTTAAAGGCCGGTATCGGTATTTTCGTAGGGCTTATTTTGGATTGTTTCTTTATCCCCAAAAAGAGCATGCGCCGCAGTAGAGTGAATATACAATGCCAAAGCGGCTTCTGTGCCTGCAGGCAGGGTGTGGTGAAATCCACCCTATGGCATACCTTTCAGGTGGTTGGCTATATTTTCCTCTTTAGCCTTGCCCTTGGATTTTTATTGCACTATGTCAGCTTGGAGACCATAGCAACCTTTATGGGAGACAGAGTCATTCTGGGACCCTTGGTTGCGGCGGCTGTAGGACTGATACCAAACTGTGCCTCTTCCGTGGTATTGACAACCATGTACTTAGAGGGTGCATTGGGTTTGGGAGCTATGCTTGCCGGATTATTGACCAATGCCGGAGTGGGTGTTTTGGTGTTGTTTCGTGTGAATCAGAACCGCAGGAAGGAGAATCTTTACATCTTGGGAGGGCTTTACGGAATCGGTGTGGTGTCCGGAGTGATTATGAATCTTATCTCGGGTATGCTGTAAGGTTGCTCCCATATCGGGACTGTGAGCCTGCCACGGATTTGTATATTTTTGTATGCAGACATACATTCGCTGGAATCGCATACACACAGGTTAGCATATAAATTCAAATTCGTGATGGCATATCATTTCGGTAGGAAAGCAAGTTGAAATGAAACAGAAAATATGTATTTGAGATTTTGGCTTTGATAGAGGACAAGCTATGACGACAGAAAAGGAATTAAAGTGGACAAAACAGAGAAAACATGTGAGAGAAATCTTGGAGACAGCAGAAATGCCCTTGACCGCTGGTCAGATTTTCGCCAAGCTGCCAACAGAGGAACAGGAGCACTATGCTCTTTCCACAATTTATCGCATTCTGGCTGCCTTTGAGGAGCATCAGCTCGTCAATAAAAGTACCTGGATGGGAGACCAGACGGTGACTTATGAATGGAATTTCGGAGAACACAAGCATTTTGCGGTTTGTCTGGATTGTCATAAAAGAATTGCCCTGGAGCATTGTCCTATCGCTCTGCTTCCTTTCCGCAAACATGCGGAGGAGTTCACGATTACAGACCATAAGCTGGAGCTGTATGGGTACTGTAAGGATTGTAATAAACTGCATCAGGCAGAGGAACATTAGGTATGGATTTTCACTATCTGGAGAATACTAATCAAATAGAAATCACAAAATATCTGGGAAAAGATAGCATTGTAACCATTCCAGAGAAGATGGACGAAAAGCCTGTCACCTCCATTGGTTCGAAGGCGTTTCTAAGCTGTGGGGAGGTCACAGCCTTATATCTTCCTAAGACCATTCACACAGTAGGCGACTGGGCCTTTTGTCATATGAAAAGCCTGCGGAAATTATCTGTAGAAACGATACCGACTTTCGGACGACAGGTGTGGAAGGGCTGTCCGATGTTAAGTGAAATAGAGGTACGAGGACTGGATAACCAGGATGTATCGAGATTAGCAGCCTCCGGTATTCCGTTTTGGAATGACACTATGAAGGCCCTGAAAGAATCTCTGGCGGACAATAATTTGAAGAACTGGTTTTTTCAATACGACAATGCTTTGATGTTGTATTTACAAAAGCCGCTGGATGAGGGCTTTGTGCCCGGCTTTGTGGGTTGGTTCGACGATGGGGATGTGGAGGACGATAGGGTAAGCTACAAGAAGGATGAGATAAAAAAGAGAGTTTTTTTCGTGCTCCAGCGGCTGCAATATAACAGTTTTCTTCAGAAAGAAGCTCAGGATTTCTATGTTAGGAAGCTTTTAGAGGAAAACAGCAAGTCGGATTTGTTAGAGGCTTTGTCCCATAAACCTCTGTGTGATGATGTGGAAAAGTTGAAGCAATTTCGCGCTATTGGTGGATTTCGTATTCTGGAGGCCAAGGTTCTGTTGGAGCACATTGATATGCCGGAGCCTGAGGTCACAGCATTTTTGTTATCCTGTACGAAGGATGAGGGAGACGATTTTTTTGCTACCCTTACTCTTTAGGATAGCAAGTGGGATACAGAGAGTTATGTTAGGGAGGATACTATGGCACACAATTCTGTGGATGTAGATGAGATTGTAAAATTATTAGACCAGCTTACGGAAAACGGCGACAGCAGAATCAAAGTACAGATGGCAGAGGAGCCTACGGGAGAGGTGGAAAGAAAATACCATTTGGGCAGATGTGATATCGGCAGTGCTTTTGATTGTGGGACTCCCATTCCGGTGGAGGATGATAAGCAGGAGGGTAGCTAATAGAAGACTCCTTTGCAGTACCTGAGAAAAGATACCTTTTTTCCTCTGAAGAACTGTATAAAAAATGTCTAAAAATTTTTTTAAAAAAAGTGTTGCATTTTTGAAAACTATGTAATATAATATCCCTTGCGTTGAGAAAACAACACATAGTAAGCGCGATTAGCTCAGTTGGTAGAGCACCTGACTCTTAATCAGGGTGTCCAGGGTTCGAGCCCCTGATCGCGCATCGAAGAACTGATTTTGGAGACATAGGAGCTCTGGGGTCGGTTCTTTTTGCGTGTACTACAAGCACTGCAAAAATAGAGAAGCCCACATTCTCCGAGCCGAGCTTGCTCGAGCGAGAGAAAGTGGGCTTCTCTATTTTTATAGCGCGCCAGCGCGACATGAGCAGAGCTTGTAGCCCTCATGGAAAACCAAATTTTAATTCTGATTTTGTGTTCTATGCTC
>CAMAHO010000106.1 GCA_945834545.1 uncultured Lachnospiraceae bacterium
AATTTTAGTACAAATCCACCTTGATAGCAAGTAAAAACAAGGTTATACTTAGGTAAAAAGGAGGTAAAGATGAGCACCCTTTTGCGTAATAAAAAATTCATGATCAGCCTGTTGCTCCTTGTTCTTGTTATCCTTTCAGCAGGGATTTTCCTCTTCCTTAGCACTCATCGCTTTGTCTATAATGCGCCGGGTACGGTGGGAAATACCGCCGGGAACTTATACAACAAGGGCTTGTTTGCCCAGCTGGAGGACAAGGTGTATTTTGCAAACAGCTTTGATGGATATGCCTTGTATGAAATGTATGCAGATGAGACGAAGATTCGCAAAGTAAGCAATGCCGTAGCCCAGAATCTACTGGCTGCCGGAGACTGCGTCTTCTTTTTCCAGAATGGCACCAACGGAAAAGGTGGCTTTGCCAATGTAGCTGCCGGCAGGGGCTTCAACAGATATCGCATCTCCAAGGATTCTATCGACAATATGACAAAGGATATCGTGATATACAATCAACTGGTGGACAACGATTTATATATGCTGTCTTTGAAGAATGATTCGCTTCGCTTTTTCAAAATGAAGATAGACCAATCAGAGGAAACAGAGCTAGGGAATTCCAATATCAATCCGGCCTGCGCCCGTGATGGTGTGGTGTACTATGCCGGCGCCGATACCGACCATGCCCTGCATTCCTTTGCCATTTCCGATGACACGCCGCACATCGTCCTGCAAAGAAATCTGTGGTATCCGTTTCTTTACGGAGAGTGGCTCTATTATTTAGATTTGGACACCAATTACAGACTGTTCCGATATCATATGAGCACCGGGGAAACAGAGCAGCTAACCACCGACAGAGTGGATTGCTACAACATAGGAGGAGGCTACATCTACTACCAGAAGAACAGCTCCACCTCTCCCCAGCTTATCTGTATGCAGGTCGATGGCAGCAATCCCACTCTAGTTGCTGAAGGTAACTATACCAACATTAATATGACCAGTCACTATGTGTATTTCCAGGAATTCGGACAGGAATACACGACCTACCACTGCCCCTTGGGCTCTGCCAGCTACAGCACCTTTCAGGTTGCTTTGGAAGCAGCCCTTACGGATTAATCTTTCACAAACTTACCCTCCAATTCCTCTGACATGAGAATTTCTCCGGAGGTGGTGACAAATAACACCTGGGCCTGATACATCTTAGCAAGTGTCAAGCCCTTTTCACTGCCCAGAATAAAGCAGGCTGTGGACAGGGCATCGCTTAGATAGCCGCTGTCAGAAACCACAGTGGCACTTAACACATCACTCTTCGCAGGATAGCCGGTGACAGGATCCAGGATATGATGATAGCGGGTGTTATCCACCTCAAAGAAGCGCTCGTAGGCTCCTGAGGTAGAGACAAAGTGCCTGCCTTCCAGCTTAACACAGCCAATCACTTTATCCCTATGGTTGGGATCCACAACGGCTATCTGAAAGGGAGAATGGTCCTGCTTTTCCCCGTAGGTCAGCACACTGCCGCCTAAGCTAATGATGGCACAGGTAACAGCAGGTTCCCCCTCCAAGTAGCCTGCTACTTCATCCAGGGCTATCCCCTTTCCAACAGCCCCCAAATCCAGCATAACCGGGGTTTCCACCTGCACAGAATGAGAGGATACTAGGGTTAGGTTGGCAAACCCGGACTTCTCCTTTGCCTTTGCAATCTCTTCCGCTGTAGGAATCAAAGGCTTCTCCTCCCCCACCTGCTCATCTATGTTCCACAGACTAGTAAGCTCCCCCAGGGTTAAGTCAAAGCAGCCTTCACCGGAACGCCAAATCTCTTGTCCCAGCTGCAGATACTCACTTAATGCCTTTGAAATCGTAACCACCTTTTCCGTTTTTAATTTCTGATTGACAAGTGCCACCTCGCTGCCCTCTTCCCGCCTGGAAAGAAGCTCGGTCTCCAGCTTTCCTACCAGCTGCCAAATCTCATCTGCAATCCTCTCATCTTGTGTTCCATACAACTTCTGGCTGGCAGTGGTTCCCATAAGAACTGCATTTGACTCCAGCATCTGGGAATCTGATGGCTGATTGCACCCTAAGCAAAAGCAGAAACACAGCGTCAGAATACAAACGCCCCCAATGCCGCCTTTTTTCCATAAAAAACCTGTTGGATTCTTCTTTTTCTCCTGAAGAGATTTTGGTATACTGAGGATGATACTTATTGGGTTAGAAGGGATATGAAACATGAAACACCTACTCTCCTATCAAAAGCACGGATTATTCTTAACCATACTTGTCTGTCTCTTGCTACTGGGAAGCATGATTAGTATCTGCCTGTTTAAAACTACAGGCACAGATGCGACTCTCGATTCCTCCCCACTGATTGCAACCATTTCCAGAGACGGGGAAGCCTTATATGAAATTCCTTTATCAGAGGTATGGGAGCCCTATGACCTTACCATTTCCTCCCAGGAAGGTGAGCAAAATGTGGTTCATGTGGAACATGATGGGATTTCCATGAAGTCTGCCACCTGTAAGGACAAGCTTTGTGTCAAAACCGGGAAAATTCACAGCTCTCTCCTACCCATCATCTGCCTCCCCAACAGGGTGGTCATTGAGGTGAAACGAGAGCCCCAAAAAACCTCCTACGATTCCATCACCTACTGAAACGAACGGGTATTACGAAACTTATGAAAGGGAGATTCTTATGAAAACAAAGCTAGTCATACAATTAGCCTTTTTTACCGCATTAGCCCTTTGCCTGTCCGGACTGGAATCCATGCTGCCCGCTCTCGTTCCTATTTACGGCGTCAAGCTTGGACTGGCAAACATTGTGACCCTCATGATGCTGACTCACTATAAGCCTTATCAAATAGCCTTAGTGTGTCTTTGCCGGATTCTGTTATCCACCCTTTTGTTTGGCCAAATCATAAGCCTTACCTACAGCCTGGCAGGTGGTCTTCTTTGCCTGCTGGTTTGTCTGGTATTGCATCGTCTCCTGTCAGGTCACTATATTGTCCTGACCTCCATCCTGGGTGCCCTTGCACACAATCTGGGACAGATTTTAGCAGCAGTCATGCTGACCTTAAGTCCTGCTGTGCTGGGATACCTCCCCATTTTGTGCATCAGCGGTATTCTGACCGGGCTTTTCACCGGACTTTGTACCCGTTTTATTCGCCCTTATCTAAATCGCCTTGGGACTCAAGCTTAGCAAGCATCTGGCTTACGGTCTGTCCTGTTACAGGATGCCGGAAATTAGGACACATTTCACTCAAAGGCTTTAGAACAAAAAACCGATTCTCCATATCTATATGAGGCAGAATCAAATCCTCTGTCTCCATCACAAGCTTATCGTAAAAAATAATATCCAGGTCCAAGGTTCTGGGTCCCCAGTG
The DNA here is from genome assembly GCA_945834545.1 of uncultured Lachnospiraceae bacterium. Lineage (GTDB taxonomy): Bacteria > Bacillota > Clostridia > Lachnospirales > Lachnospiraceae > Acetatifactor. Next base: position 3,363 of record CAMAHO010000106.1, read on the forward strand.
AATCTTTCTCTCCCTGCCCGCTGCCTTCTCCACCTGATGCAGAAAATCCAGTAGTTCCTCAGGCGACAGCGTAGTCTGTAAAGCAATCACACCATTTAGGAAGTCCTCCTGACGTACACCTCCATAGGGCTTGGTCCATAACAAACGGGAGGTCTCCACCTCCTTAATTCTGGGATGCTTACTGAGAGCCGCTATCCCGTCTCCAATCCATTTTTCCTTATCTCCCATATTGGAACCCACAGACAAATACACCTTGTGCCAGCTCCTGTGGAGTTTCACGGAAACGGTCTGAAAGGGAAGAGGAATAGGAGCCTCCGGCTTCCCGATTTCCAAATCGATTCCTTGAAGCAGGGGAAAGCTTCTAAGCACTGCATCCGCCATACTGCCTGCCACGGCCTCTAATAAATTCTTGGGATTCTCCTGCATAAAGCGGTTCATAAATTCGCACACCTGTCCATAGTGGGTGGAATCTGTGATTTCATCCGTACCGGAAGCCCTGTCCATATTCTGATACAGGGTAGCATTGATGACAAACCTCTGGCCCTTTTTCTTTTCTTCCTCATATACTCCATGATAGGCATAACATTCTAAACCGTAAATTCGAATCTCATCCATTCCCTTTCCCTCTTCCTTCTGTATGATCTGCACTCCAAGCAACTCTGCCACCTTGAAAGGAGCTTTGCCTTAGGCTAGAACCCTTTTCCTACACTGTACCGGACTGCAAAATGGCCTCCGCCATCAAAATAGCTCTTCTTGTTTTTTCCACATCGTGTACCCGCACGAAACGACAGCCCTTTTCCACTGCCATCACCGTTGTCACCAAGGTTCCCTCTTCCCTCTCCGTGACAGGTAAATCCAAGGTCAGTCCGATGACTGATTTTCGACTGGTACCTAAGAGAACCGGAAATCCCAGCTTGGTAAACTCTTCCAGGTTGTTAATAATCTGTAAATTCTGCTCATAGGACTTGGCAAAGCCCACTCCGGGGTCCAGCATAATCCTGTCTTTTTCTATACCGGCCTTGTTTGCTATCTCTAAGCTTTCCTGCAAATCGCTTATTACCTCCGGAAGAAAGCTTTTGTATTCTGTATTCACGCGATTGTGCATCAGGCAACAGGAAACCTGATTTTCTGCAATCACCTGTGCCATTTTGGAATCATACTTTAAGCCCCATATATCATTGATTAAGTCTGCTCCGGCCCAAATCCCGGCCTCAGCCACCTTTGATTTATAGGTATCCAGGGAAATCGGTACATCGAAGCGCTTTTTGACCCCTTCCAGAAAAGGAAGTACCCGAGCAATTTCCTCCTCATCGGACAGCTTGGTGTAACCCGGTCTGGCGGATTCTCCTCCAATGTCTAAGATGTCCATTCCGGAAGCAAGCATTTCCTCCACATGATAAAAAGCCTGATCCAGCTGATTCCATTTGCCCCCATCGGAAAACGAATCCGGGGTCACATTTAAGATTCCCATAATGTAAGTATGTGCACTTCTCGAAAAATCCTTGCCGCCAATAATCATCCCTGTTCTTCCTCTCTAATACACATGAAAATTCTTTTTTTCACCCTTCCAATTGCAATCCGCCTCTGCAGGACAGGCATAGCAATTTCTGCTGGCTTTATCCGCTCGGTACAAGATCCCGTTCAAAGTATTCCGGGACGCAACATCTTCCTCTCTATGACTTCGAATCGCCGATAGGATTGCCTCCCTCTCTTCTATCGTAAACTCACAGTCTGTCAGGATTTTTTCCGCAATCTCGGCACTGGCAAGCTCGTGAGGAATTCCCTCCTTATACTGTCTGTGTTTCCCAATATCATGCAATAGCCCAGCCGCATATACCAGCTCCTTGGGAAGATCTATTTTTTCCTCCAGACACAGTATCCAGGCCAGCCTGCATACAGCCAGCAGATGCTCTATATTATGACGGCAGAAGCGTCTGTCCGCTTCTGCCGCACAATTCAAAGCCAGATTCGATTGAAACAGCTCGTTTCTGATGATTTGATCTACTCTTTCCAACCTATTCTCCTTCGATACAACTGTTTTCTTATTACGAATTCCCATTTCGTCTTTGCTTGCTGCCGCGCATTTGTTTATTTATATGCAAATGCTCTTTCACTGAACCCTTAATCCAGTTTCTTCTCCAAAGACAACAGCTCAAAGAACTGTCTCCTCAATGCCTCATCTTCTGCGAAAGCTCCCTTCACAGCCATGCTCACCGTTTTGCTTCCGGGCTTCTTAATCCCCCGCATGGTCATACACATGTGCTCTGCTTCCACCACAACCATAGCCCCTTTTGGGGAAAGGTAATCCATAATGGCCTGCGCTATCTGGTCCGTCATCTGCTCCTGAATCTGAAGTCTCTTGGCAAAGACCTCCACGGTTCTGGCAAGCTTGCTCAAGCCTACTACCTTTCCGTCGGGAATATAAGCTATGTGAGCTTTCCCATAAAAAGGCAGCAGGTGATGCTCGCACATAGAGTAAAAGGTAATATCCTTCTCCAAGACCATCTGCCCATTGTCCACCGGAAAGGTTTTGGATAGAATCTGCTCCACATCTTCCTCGTAGCCCCCGCAAATCTCATTGTACATTCTGGCAATCCGTTCCGGGGTTTCCAAGAGTCCCGGGCGATTTTTGTCCTCTCCGATTCCCTCTATCAAAAGGCTTACTGCCTGTTTTATTTTTTCCTGATTAATCATCCTACTTCATTCCTTTCGGACCTTTTCGTTTTGAGACCTTACCGGCCTCCACAATCCTCATAAGTCGTCCCAAATAGGATAAGGAACCAAACGCTATGATGACATCCTCCTTTGTTGTCAAAAGCAAAGCCATTTCCAAGGCTTCTTCTACACTGGAGGCTGCAGTCACATTCGGGTTAATCTCCTGTATCAAGCCAGCCAATTCGTAAGCCGGAAGTGCTCTCTTATTTTCAGGTGGCGTCAGGGTAATAATCTGGTCTGCCCTGTCGCAGGTATGAGCAATTACCTTTTCGCATTCCTTGTCCTTTAACATTCCCATTATATAGACAATTCTCTTGTTTGTAAAATAAAAATCAATAGACTCTCTAAGCTTTTTTGCCGCATCCTCATTATGGGCTCCGTCCGCTATGAGTAACGGCTGCTTGGATAGAACCGTAAATCGTCCCGGCCATGTGGTTTCCTTTAGGCCCTGCCGGATTGCTTTTTCCGAAATACGATACCCCTGCTTTCTCAATTCCAAGATGACATCCAGAGCCAGAGCGCAATTTTGCAGCTGAAAAGTTCCACTTAAAGTGATTTCCAGTTTCTTAAATTCCCCGTAATCAAAGGTTTGCTTAGATAACCCTGTTTTTGCATTTTGAATCTGTGAGTCATCGGACACCGTAAGGGTGGCCTGTTTGCTCTCCGCAGCCTTTGTTATCACAGCCAAAACCTCCGGCTGCTGCCTGGTTGTCACAACCGGTTTGCCGGGCTTAATAATTCCAGCCTTATGTGCTGCAATCTGTTCTATAGTCTTACCCAAAAAACCCATATGATCCATACTGATGCTGGTAATCACACTGATTAGGGTGGTCTCTATCAGGTTGGTAGCATCCAGAGTTCCCCCCATACCGGTCTCCAATACCACCAGCTGACACTTCTTTTCTGCAAAATACAAAAAAGCCAGAGCGGTCTCCACCTCAAAGGCAGTTGGCTGTGATAATCCTTGGGCTACCATATCTTCGCAGGCAGCCTTTACCTTTTCCATAAGATTGCCAAAATCCTTTTGGCTAATCATTTTTCCATTGACTTGAAACCGTTCCCGATACTCTAAAATAGCCGGGGAGCTATATCTGCCAACTACATAACCGGCCTTAGCCAAGATGGTAGAAAGGTAAGCCAGAGTCGAGCCCTTGCCGTTGGTTCCAGCAATATGAAGAAAGGAAAGCGTATCTTGCGGGTTTCCCAGTTGCTTACATAGTGCCCTGATGGAGTCTAAGCCCGGCACAATCCCCTTTGTCTGTATGTTTTCCATATACTCCAGTGCGTCCTTGTATTTCACCTTGATTTCCTATCCTCTCACAAAAACCTCCCAGCAGTGCGGGAGGTTTGCTTTGTTTTTATCGTTTATGATTCAAAATCGGCATCATCAATGTCTTCCATCTCTCCGGAGCCGATATCCAGCATATTCACCGTTCTCCTGCGGATTCGTGCATTTTCTGACTCCTCCAGGATATAGGACTTAATCTCACGGGAATGCTTAATATGCTTCAACTCCAGATTCGGGTGCGTTGTATCTCCCGTAAAGCATACAACCGTACCCAGTCCAAACAGCTTCTCCACCAGTGTGGCAGTATGCTGTACATCCTGAATCTTATACATATAGCAATCGTTTTCTACCGTCTTAAAAAAGCCCTCGCGAACTGTCAGCAAATCCTCATTAATATAGTATTTGGTGAATGTAAAGGGCAAGCCCAAAAATAACCATCTCTTTCTCTCTTCGTACATAACCTTCCCTCCTGATGAGACTTTACTTCCTGTCTCCATATATGCAATTCATTATACTATCAATTTTTGGAAAAGGAAATCCTTTTTTGCTAATATGCTATTTCATTGTAACAGTTCAGTCATATCGAATAACATCTCCAAATTATGCTTGCATAAATTTGGAGATGTTATTCGATATGAGCTGAGCGCCAATCAATGAGCAAAGTTAGCTGCGTAGCAGCGAGAAAGCACCGTAGGTGCGACTTTG
>CAMAHO010000107.1 GCA_945834545.1 uncultured Lachnospiraceae bacterium
CCCAAAAGGGAGAAGCGAGGGCAGGATTTCGAGAAAAGGCTGCCAAACGGCAAGGGGGAGAAGAACCACCGCAATAAACGACCTGACGGGAGAAGGTTTGAACCCGACGGAAGTGGTAGGAGCAGAAGTGGTAAGAGCAGAGGTGGTTTCCAATTCAAAAAGAGGAATGAGAGGAAAAAGTCATGAGAATCGGTATGGGATATGATGTTCATCGCCTCACAGAAGATAGAAAACTCATTATAGGGGGAGTGGAAATTCCCTATGAGAAGGGCTTGCTTGGTCATTCGGATGCGGATGTGCTGCTTCATGCCATTATGGATGCCCTGTTGGGGGCAGCAGCCCTGGGGGATATCGGGAAGCATTTCCCGGATTCGGACCCCGCTTATAAGGGGATATCCTCCCTGGTTTTATTGCAGAAGGTAGGAGAGCTTCTGGAAGAGAATCTGTATTTTATAGAAAATATTGATGCAACCATTATTGCACAGGCACCAAAGATGAGGCCGTACATTGATAAGATGCGGGAAAACATCGCCGGTACATTAGGGATAGACCTAAGCCAAATCAATGTCAAGGCAACCACGGAGGAGGGCTTAGGCTTTACCGGAAAGGGAGAGGGTATCAGCTCCCAGGCGATTTGTATGTTGACCACACCCTATGAGAATAGTGTAAATCGGTCGGCTTCAGGAAGCGGATGTGCAGGGTGTGCCGGTTGCAGTAAGGAGGAGAAGTAGCTTGTATAATGATTTGATTACAATTGGTTCTTTGACAATTCATGGATATGGTTTGATGATAGCTATCGGCGTGCTGGCGGCACTGTTTACCTCGGAATACCAGGCAAAAAAGAAGGGCTTGCCATCGGATCTTTTATATACCATGACCGTTATCTGTGTAGTGTTTGGGTTCTTTTGCGCTAAGATTTTGTACATTATTGTGGAGTGGAAGGATTTTATCCAAGACCCGTTAAGCTTCCTTACCTTAAACGGCTTTGTAGTCTATGGAGGCGTGGCAGGCGGAGTTTTCATTGCCTGGGTATATTTAACGAAACTGAAGAAACAACCCTTCTGGGAGTACTTTGATATTGTTCTTCCCGGCGTGGCATTGGCCCAGGCTTTCGGCAGAATCGGCTGTTTCCTGGCAGGCTGCTGTTATGGTCGGGAGACGGAGGCCTGGTATGGAATCGCTTTTACCAATTCAAACTTTGCTCCCAATGGGGTGAAACTGATACCAACCCAGCTTATTTCCAGCGCCGGTATGTTTCTGATTGCAGCTGTATGCTATCTCTTTGCAAGAAAGAATCATAAGCCCGGCAGAGTAGGCGCCTTGTACATGATTTTATATGCAATTGGCCGTTCTTTTGTAGAGGAGCTAAGAGCCGACAAGAGAGGTGCTGTGGGACCTCTGTCTACCTCCCAGTTCATCTCTATCTTTATTGTGATTCTGGGTCTGGTCCTGTTCTTTACCAGAAAGGAACGGGAGACAAAGGATTAGATTAAACGCACGTATCATATTTCTGAAGAAGACAACATAAGCATTAGGGACGGAGTTTTTTGCTGCTCATATCCGTCCCTTTTGTTGCGCTTTCAAAACTCCCATTTCGGATTTGTGTGCCTGCTATGGATTTGTGTGTTTGTATGCAGACCTTGTAGCACCGTCGGTCCTTAGCGAGCGTATTTCGCTCGCTTATGTACTGCTACGGTGCGATTAGAGCGAAAGCGCGTCTGCATATAAATATATAAATCCATAGCAGGCACACAAATCCGAAATGAGAGTTTCAAAAAGTGTTTCAAACGAAAACATCGCAACAAAAGGGACGGATATGAGCAGCAAAAAACTCCGTCCCTAATGCAACGGGGGTGGAATATGAGTCAGAAATTTGAAAACAGCCTGAGTCTTGCTTTGGAGACGCCGGAAGAGCAACGGGCGATGACGCCGGATTTAAATGTTGGCTTTGATGAAAGGAATGGAACCTGGGAGGTCATTGTAAAGTATAGTGGCAGCCTGGAGCGCTTACGCAGCTTAGGAATGCAGGTGGAGGAGTTAATCGCCGGCTATGGGATTGTGACCTTGCCGGAACAGGATTTTGAATTGTTGTCGTCCGCACCGGAAATTGAGTATGTGGAGAAACCAAGGAGCTTCACTTATTCTCAGATTTCTCCTGTGCAGGAACCTTGTATTGCCACTGTGCTGGCAACACCGCCCTTTTATACAGGGAAGGGGGTGCTTATGGCTATCCTGGATTCTGGCGTGGATGTCAGGAGGAGGGAGTTTCGAAATGCGGATGGAACTTCTAGAGTAAAGGGGTATTTAGAGTTCATCGGGAGAGAGCGACGAGAATACACTAAGGAGCAGGTGAACGATGCTCTGTCAGGAAACGGAGAACTGCCAAGTGTGGCGGGAACAAGCCACGGCACAGCGGTTGCCGGCGTGGCAGCCGGCTTTGCCAGCGCAAACGGGAACCCTGGAAACAGAACCTACCGAGGGGTTGCAAGGGGCTGTGATTTGCTGGTGGTGAATCTGGGTGCTGACACCCAGGAGGAGGCGCAAACAGCCAATATTATGAGGGGGGTTACCTATGCGCTGACAAAGGCCAGGCAGTGGAATCAGCCCTTAGTAATCAATTTGAGCTTTGGAAATGCGTACGGGAATCATCGGGGAGAATCCCTATTGGAACGCTTTTTGGACAATGCCTCGGAACAGGGGAGAACGACCATTTGCGTGGGCATGGGAAATAAAGGTGAGGCCTATCATCACTTTGCATCACAGTCAGAGGGAGAGTATCTGGCAGAGGTCAGTGTATTGCCCTATCTTAGAAGCATGACTGTACAGATTTGGCAGGAATTTAAAGGTAGCCGTGAGATTACGATTACATCCCCGGAGGGACAGAATGTGGTGCTTTCTCAGCAGACTAGGGAGGAGAGCTACCGGATTCAGATGGGGGAGACCCTCCTGTTGCTCTACTTTGGACTGCCTTCTCCTTACAGTACCTCCCAAGAGATTTATATGGAGTTTCTACCTCGGAGGGATTTCGTGACAGAGGGTACTTGGAGGATACAAGGGACCGGCGCGTGTAATATGTATTTAACAGGAAGAGAGAATCCGGAGTCAGGGTTCTCCTTTTTATCTCCTGACAGCCAGGGCACATTGACCATACCATCCACAGCCAGTCGTGTTATCTCTGTTGGCGCATATGATTCTAACACAGAGGTGTACAGCTCGTTTTCAGGCAGGGGCTTTCCGGGAACAGGAAAACCGGATATCGTGGCACCGGGAGAAAACATTTTGGCGCCCTGGGGCGAAAGCAGTTACAGAGGATTTACAGGGACCTCCTTTGCCACCCCAATAGTGTCAGGCTGTGCTGCAATTATGATGGAGAGAGGCATTGTTCAAGGTGAAAATCCTTATTTGTATGGAGAGAAACTGAAAGCCTATGTTCGCGCCGGGGCAGGGAGACTGCGGGGAGTACAGTCAGAACCCAATGTAAGGACCGGTTGGGGAAAGATATGCTTGTCAAACAGCATGGATTTATGGTAAAAACCCTACAAATTTGTCGATTCAGCATTTTCTTTTTGTGCAATCTATGATAAAATATAGCAAATAGGTAACTATTCAGAAACCCATTCGCAAAATCGCTGCTGCGCTGCTTTTCTTTTGCTCATGTAGTTACTTCGCCATATAAATTTAGAAAATCAGTCCTCTGTAAGCAAGCTTACCTGGTCTGATTTCCTAGATTTGCATGGCTCTGAATAGTTACGCAAATAGTATGTTAAGGAGGCCGAGTTATGGAGGGATCACAAAACACCGAATTACTAGATGAGAAATTGACAGCAGACGGCAAAGAAGAAACAGTGGGAAAGACCCCTAAGCCCCCCAAGGCACCGAAGGTGCCTGAAGTAAAAGAAGAGAAGGAGAAAAAAGAGAAAGCTCCGAAGCCTCCCAAAGCGAAAAAGGAGAAAGCTCCGAAGCCTCCCAAGATGAAAAAAGAAAAGAGCTTCGATTTTTCAAAACTGGTCTCGGCAATCAAAGAGCGCAGGCAATCAAATAGATCACAGCATGCTGAAGGCGGGAAGTTTTCAGAAGAGGCTAGCTTTCATCCCATAAGCTCCATCAAGGTGAAGGTCAGTATCTTGGTGGTGGTAGCTGTCATGCTGGCAGCTGCGGCAATTACCCTTATTATGGTGTCTTATACCAAGAAGATTTTGATTGATGCCAATTATGCCAAGATGACAAATATTGTGGAATCCTATGGTCGAATGGTATCCTTGGGTGAGGTGGAGAATGACAAGAAAGCCATGAAAACAGAGGCATATGCTGACATTCTGGATGGCTTAAAGGTAGACGGCGCAGAGTCCTCCTACTGCTATGTCATTAATCAGTCCGGTATTATTGTGTACAGTGCCGATGAAACCATGGTCAACAAACCAAATAAGGTAAAGGTCATTACGAAGATTATAACGGAGTTGGCAAAGGGTCACAGACCGGAGGGTAATTTGTGCTGTGAATATGAGGAGAACGGCCAGACAAAGTATGCCAGCTACTACATCACTGAGGCACTCTCTGTGGTTGTTATGTGTGCAGAGGGAAGGGAATTGATGAAGCCTATCAATACCCTTGTGATATTCGCCATATTAATCGCAGTGCTGATTTTAGGGTTGTCCATCGTTATCGCCTGGTTTGTAGTAGGAAGGATTACAAAGCCCATCAAACAGATTACCGGGGTAATTAATGACACTGCTAAGCTGAAACTGAGAACGCCTGACTTTATGGATGGATTGTGCAGAAGAACAGACGAAACCGGTGTCATCAGCCGTGCTGTGAAGGAGATGACCCAAAATCTATACGAGGTTGTTAAGCGGATTGACCAGGCCAATACAGCAATCAAGGAAAATATGGGGAATGTGGAAGTCTCCAGTAATCAGGTACATATGTTTTGTACAGATAATTCCGCTACCACAGAGCAGCTTTCTGCAAGTACTCAAGAGGTTGCAAATATGACAGTTGTCATGTTTGAGCATGTGGAGGAGATGAGCAGGAGATTTGACAGAATCAGCGAAGAGACAGTGGAGAGCAACAAATCCTCTGAGGAGATTGCTGCCAGGGCAAAGAAGATGCAGGAGTCTACCGGACAGGCTATCACCGAGACAAAAGCGATTTACGAAGAAATCAGAACCAAGACGGAGAATGCAGTCAATGGTTTGAAGGCGGTAGCAAAGATTAACGAGCTTACCAATGCTATTATAGAGATTTCCGACCAGACCAGTCTGCTTTCCCTGAATGCCAGCATCGAGGCTGCCAGAGCAGGAGAGGCGGGAAGAGGTTTTGCAGTAGTAGCAACTGAAATCAGTAACCTTGCCCATAAATCTCTGGATTCCGTCAACGACATCAATGCCATCATCGAGGAAATCAACGGGGTTGTGTCAAATATTTCCGAGAGCATGAAGGCCACAACGGACTTCTTGGAGAAAAAGGTACTTGCCGGCTACGATTATTTTGCTAGCATAGGAGAGCAGTATTTGCAGGATGCCTACACCTTCCAGGACGGAATGCTTGCTATCTCTAAAGAAGCAGACAGCCTAAATGAGTCAGTCAAGGAGGTTGCTGATGCAGTGGAACGCATTAAGTCTTCCATCGAGGAAACCTCTGTGGGTGTAACGGATATTGCGGCTAAGACAGGGAATGTGGTAGAAGCAACCAGCAACAATTATGAGCTGACAAACAATACCCTTGAAAGAATCAATGAACTGGAGAAAATTGTGGAAACCTTTGAATTCTAGAAGAAAGGCTGTCGCAGGAAAATCTGCGGCAGCCTTGTTTTGTTGAGTGATGTTAAAGGATTTCGTTTCCCGGATGATAGAGGGTGATGCCGTTTACCTCCACCTCGCCACTGAGGGCAATGGTGAGATATTTCTTGCCGTCAATTATTTTTTCTTTCAGCATCCCGGCGGCTTCCGGTTTTACCTTGATGATGACATCCGGGGTTTTAATTTCCAGAGACTTGTTGTTTGCTACATTGCTCATAAGCAAGGGGGTGCTTTCACCGGCAATTTCTTCATAGTGAGAATCGAATTGCTCTATTGTTTCCTCAGGCACCTCGCAATCCTGCAGGAGGTTTTTGATATCCTTTTTTTCTAAAACCAGAGGCTCAGCATCCTCCTTATGTGCTTCCTTGATTTCCTCCAATTTCTCATGAAGCTCCAGAACTGTTTCCATATCGCAGGATTCTCCCAAGGTTTCCTCAATAATGCTGTGAAAGGTCTCCTTCTGTGTTTTGGCAGAGAGGGGGAGAGGGCAGCTAAAGAGCTGCTCGATATACTCCGGTTTATAGTCCTCAGCATCCTTCTTGTAAAACCAGGTAGAGTGAATGTTGGAACTCCTGTCATCAAATGCCGGGAAGAGGAAGCCGGTGTCCGGCATGTCTACGATCCAATCTCTGGTTCGGTTTTGAAATAGGTTCTCTTCCGGAAAATAGCCAAGTCCTGCCTTGGTCAGGTTAACTGGACAGATGCAGACTAGGAGATAAGCAAAGCTCTCCTCAGAGGCATCATCCAGTTTCATTTTATCGTTGGTAATACTAGGAACATCATACACATCGTAGGCAAGCAGAATCAAATAATTCCCAACATAGTCGTAGGAGGCAATGATCTTATCATAAAATTCTTCCAACAAAGCATCGTCCTGCAGCTCGCTGTTTCTCAGACGAAGCAGGAATTCTTGTGTCCCACCGGCCTCTTCCTGCTCCAATGGAAAATCCAGATGTAATAGGTTTTTACCGATACTTCCGGACAAGGCCTTCTTAAATAAAGCCAGATATTTATGCATATCATCTTCCGGAAGAGTTAGAAAGGACTGATTTATAAGAGTCTTTTTTTCTTTTTCGCCGTTGACATAACAGCCAGCCATTCGACGAATGGAGCATTTCCGAATATTGTAAAGTTTCTTGATTTCATTTATTTCCGATTTTATCATAGAATCGACAACTCCTTTCAGACAGATACTGTCAACAAAATCAAGTATAGCCCAAATTTTTCATCGGTACAAGCAAAAGACACATGTTTTTTGGCAGATACTGCGATGAGTAGGAATTGCAGGAAAAGGACAAAAAAGGATATAATTGCTCCAGAGAAAAGAACAATAGGAGGCAAATATGGAGCAAATTAGCGTTTCTTCTACCAAAGAGAGTGAAAAGGTATATCGAATTTTGGACAATCTATTGAAAGAGGACAAGGAGTTTCAAATTATGATTACGGTTCCTTCCTCCGGGAAGAAGGAGACGCAGGAGAAAGCTGTGCTACCCGATGTACTTCAGACAAAGAATCTGGAAAGAGATGTGACGGATATGATTCACGAAATTGGGGTGCCGGCTCACATCAAGGGGTACCAATATCTTAGGGAGGCAATCATTATGTCGGTAGAAGATCCGGCTGCTATTGGTGCAATAACCAAGATTCTGTATCCGTCCATTGCAAAAAAGTTCCAGACCTCCTCCAGCCGTGTGGAACGGGCCATCAGGCATGCCATAGAAGTGGCATGGAACAGGGGGAGAATGGAGACCTTGGATGGCCTCTTTGGATACACCATTGATTCCGGAAAAGGGAAACCAACAAATTCGGAGTTTATTGCGTTAATTGCAGATAAAATCAGATTAGCGTACAAGGTATAGTAAATACAGGCGATGAAGCTAGGTAGTACGATTAAACACAGTATAAATACAACCTGGGGATTGGTTGATACAGTAGCTTTTTTATGGAACGCCTGCAAGAAAGATGGTGAAATAATACTATACGATAGCCAAGTTTTGGTGTATACTTATCTCAAATTTTGATTCAGGAGGATACAAATGAAGAAGATTTTATTTGCTGC
>CAMAHO010000108.1 GCA_945834545.1 uncultured Lachnospiraceae bacterium
TACGACCAAAACCATTAATCGCAACTTTTACTGCCATTTTAGATTCCTCCTAAAAAGTGTTTTATATTATTTTGACGCTCCTTTGGATTGTCAAAATTTTATCAGCAATGCTATTTTACATAATTTCCTCCTATAATTCAAGATGTAATTGAAAATATTTTTCGGATATAGTAAAGTACATCATAAATAAGGAGGTAAAAACATGATAAAAGCAGATTGTCATCTCCATTCCAATCACTCCGGCGACAGCTCCACTCCCATGGAAGAAATGGTAAAACAGGGAATTGCCCTGGGATTAGACACCCTATGTTTTACGGAGCACAACGATTTCGATTTCCCTGTAACCGAATCGGACCCGGAGGGGAAATTTACCCTGAATCCGGATTCCTACCTATATGAATTAATCAGTCTTCGTGAAAAATACGCAAATCAGATAACGCTCCTCTTTGGAATCGAGCTGGGACTGCAGCCTAGCTGCGTCATGCAAAATGCTGTCCTGGCAAAAAGCTATGACTTTGACTTTATCATAGGCTCCTCTCATCTGGTAAACGGGGAAGACCCCTACTACCCTGCTTACTACGAAAACCGTACTGAAGAGGAAGCCTATCGTTATTATTTCCAAAGTGAGCTGGAAAATATCAAAAAATTTCAAAATTTCGATGTCTACGGTCATCTGGATTATGTGGTCCGCTATGGTCCAAACGGCGACAGAGCCTATACCTATGATAAATATAAGGATGTGATTGACCCCGTCCTTATGGCCCTGATAGAGAAAGAAAAAGGGCTGGAAATCAATACCGGAGGTATGAAGCGCGGGATGCGTGAGTTTCACCCTGTATCAGCAATTCTGCGCAGATACAGAGAATTAGGCGGTGAAATTATCACCATTGGCTCTGATGCCCACGCCCCCGAGGATATGGCATCTCATTTTGATACAGCTGCCGAGGTCTTGAAATCCTGTGGATTTTCCTACTACACTGTATTTGAAAAACGGGTTCCCCAGTTCCGAAAGCTTTAATCTACACGATGGTACCGCCGCCCAGCACATATTCACCGTCATAAAAAACCATAGCCTGGCCGGGCGTAGCAGCCCGGACCGGCTTTTCAAAAATGCATTCTACGCGATTCTTGTCAAGCGGTCGTATGATTCCCTTTTCCCCTGCGTGATTGTAACGAATCTTTGCAAGCACCTCCAAGGGCTCCGTTAAAGCCTCAATTCCCATAAAATTTGGTTCTTCACAGACAACACGATTGGTAAAAAGCTCTTCATTGGAGCCAATCACTACTTCGTTTGTATTAGGGCGAATGTCTGTGACAAAGACTCTCTCCCCCATAGCAAGCTCCAGGCCTCTTCTTTGACCGATGGTATAATGGGTAATCCCCTTGTGCGTCCCCAGTACATGTCCATCCTTTGTGATATATGCTCCGGGGCCGGGCACTTTGTCCTTCACCTCTTTTTCCAGAAAGGCTGCATAATCACCGTCCGGCACAAAACAGATATCCTGACTGTCCGGTTTCTTGGCTACCGGCAGTCCGGCTTTTTCCGCCAACTCACGAATCTCCTCCTTGCGATACTCCCCTACGGGCATCAAGGTGTGCTTTAGTTGTTGTTGCGTTAATTGATATAAGGCATAGGTCTGGTCCTTCTTAGCTGTCACCGAATTGCGAATGGCATATCTTCCGTTTGGCAGCCTCTCCACTCTGGCATAATGTCCGGTGGCCAGATAGTCTGCCCCAAGCTGTCTTGCCCTGTCCAATAATGCTTCCCATTTCACATACCGATTGCATCGAATACAGGGATTGGGGGTGCGTCCGTGAAGATATTCCTCCGTGAAATTGTCAATGACACAGCGTTTGAAAACCTCCTTAAAGTTTAGAACATAGTGGGGTATTCCCAAATACTCCGCCACCTTTCTGGCATCCTCCACAGCTGACAAACCACAGCAGCCACCGTTTTCTTCTATTTTGCAAACCGGTTCCTCCTGCCAAATCTGCATAGTGATACCGATTACCTCATAACCCTTTTCTTTTAAAAGCATAGCTGCCACGGAGGAATCAACCCCTCCTGACATACCTACGACTACCTTTTCTCTCATATCTCTCTCCATCTGCTATGTGTTACCAAACGCTCATTCCTTCATCTTTAAGGTACTGACACTCTCTGCCAGAACCTGCACTACCTGCTCCAGTTCTTCTTCCGTGTTCTCCTCACTTAGGGTAAACCGCAATGCCCCTTTGATTTCCTCTGGCCTAGCTCCAATCGCCGTCAATACATGGGAAGGCTTTCTGTCTCCTGTGGTACAGGCAGAACCACCTGATGCACAAATCCCCTTCAAGTCCAGCTGAATCAACAGGGTTTCTGCTTCTGTTCCGGGAAATGCCACGGATAAGGTACCGGGAACGCAGCTTTCTACCGGATGCAAAAACACACAGCCCGGTATCTTAGCCTTTAATCTCCTGCCAAAATACTCTTTTAACCAGGAAAGCTTTATCTGATTCTCCTGCAACCGCTCCACAGTAAGCTCTGCTGCCTTTGCCATTCCCACAACTGCAGGAATATTTTCTGTTCCGGCCCGATAGCCGCCTTCCTGATTCCCGCCAACAATCATAGGATGAAGCTGTATGCCTTCTCTGACATATAGAAAGCCTATTCCCTTAGGTCCGTGAAACTTATGGCTGCTTGCACTTAACAAATCCACACCAAGCTTGGAAACATCAAGCGGCAATTTTCCAAATCCGGCAACAGCATCTGTGTGGAAAACGATTCCCTTCTTCTTTGCCAGTCTCCCGATTTCCTGAATCGGCTGAATACTTCCGATTTCATTATTGACTGTTTGAACGCTTATGAATATGGTATCTCTTCTGATTTCCTGCTCTATATCCTGTATTGAGACAACACCTTTTTCATTGACAGGCAAGTACGTAATCTCAAAGCCTTCCTTTTCCAATACCTCACAGGCTCTTAAAATAGCTTTGTGTTCTATCTTGCTGGTGATAATATGTCTCCCCTTATGACAATACGCCCGGGCAATTCCATAGCATGCCAGGTTGTCTGCTTCTGTTCCGCCGGAGGTAATAATGATTTCCTGCATGGAAGCTCCGAGCAGACCGGCAATTTTACGTTTTGAAGCATTGAGTGCCTTTTTGGCCTGCATTCCTAACCCATAGGAAGAGCTGGCATTTCCAAAGCTTTGCTGCAGAAAAGGCAGCATCTGTTCTATCACTTCCGGGTAAGGCTTCGTGGTTGCCCCATTATCCAAATAAATCATGTCTTGTCCTCAATACTTTCTGTTTTGTGGTGCTATCTATTAATAGAGTTCAGCTTCCTTTCCCTCCACAATCCTAACATAAACAAAAAAAGAAGTACATAGACTAAAAGAAAAAGGTAAACTATGAAATCCCTAAAAAACAGACCAATTATCCTGGGAACACTGATTTTAACCTTTTCCGGTTTTCTGACAAGGGGAATCGGCTTTTTATTTCGTATACTATCTTCCAGAATCTTAGGAGCCGAAAAAATGGGACTATATCAGCTGTCCGCCCCTATTTTGGCCCTTTCCTATTCCTTATGTGCGGGCGGCTTTCATACAGCTGTCTCCAAAACCGTGGCAGAAAGGACTGCCAAAGAGGACAGTCATCCTATCCATATTCTTCTTGCAAGTGTGCTTCTTGCTCTCCCCTTGTCCCTCTTAGTTAGCGCAGGTATCTTTGTTTCTGCCTCCTTTCTGGCTACCACAATCTTATTGGAGCCTGCCCTGGCTCCTTACCTGAAAATACTGGCCTGGAGTATACCTCTATCTTCCCTGCATGCATGTACCAATGGATATTTTTATGGAATCAAAAAAAGCCAGATTCCTGCTGTTTCCCAAGTCATGGAGCAAACCGGACGAATTGGCTTTATTTGTATTGGGTATTTTTTGTTACGTAAAGACTTCTTAAACCTGATGTTCTACGGTATCATGTTTGGAGAGGGCTTTGCCCTTCTCTTTAACCTTTTTTATATAAATCCTCCCTTGTTCTCTCCCTCCGTATTCCATGGCAAAAAAGGAGATTTGAAATCCATTCTAAAGATTGCAGTCCCCACCGGAGCAAACAGACTGTCCTTAAACCTTATGCAAAGCTTTGAAGCAATTGTACTTCCAAACAGCCTGCGACTGTTTGGTTATTCTCGTGAAAATGCTCTTTCCATATATGGAACGTTAACAGGAATGGCTCTGCCCTTTCTTTTGTTTCCCAATGCACTGACCATGTCCCTCTCTACTATATTGCTGCCTGAAATCTCTAAAAAACAAGCCTCCAATGAGACGGCCTATCTGAAACAAACCATTCGAAAATCAATTCTGTTTAGTCTGTTTCTGGGAATGACTTTTTCATTCCTGTTTCTCATTGGAGGTCAAACCATAGGAGAGGTTTCGTTTCATAATCCGTTAGCCGGAAAATGTATCGCAATTCTTGCTCTGAGTTGCCCCTTTTTATATATAAATACCACTTTGTCGGGCATCCTGCAGGGAATGGGTAAAATTGTATCCATGTATCTGGTCAATCTTCTCTCTCTGGGAAGCCGTATAGCTTTTGTCATTTTCCTGGTTCCGAAATTCGGGTTACAGGCTTACTTTGCAGGACTCTATCTCAGTCAGGCGCTGCAAAGTCTGCTTTATCTGAGACTGCTTTATTTGCCGGTCCACTGAGAAGTGCTGCCAAAGCTTCCCTCAATACTTAAGGAAATGCCCTTATCCTCCTTGTGCTTTGAGTTCTTTCTCTTCTCGTTTAGCAGCTTCAGGAACTTTTCTTCATCAATAGGCAGGGTAACTGTTTCTCCAAGCCAGGAGGATAAAAACATTGCGTTGGAAATCATTAATCCGTTGATTCCCTCTCGACCGTCTGCCACCAGAGGGGTTCCTTCCTTGATATGCTTAACAAAGGCATTCATAACTCCGACATGCTGAGGATTTTCGCCGTCCGTTTCTACCTGTTCTACTGTAACCTTTGGTGTTGCATAGCCAATTCTGGCGGTTTTACACCACTCTCTTTCGTCGGATTCCAGACGATAGAAGGTCAGGGTATTGTTCTCACAGACAAGCTTTCCTAAAGTGCCGGTCACCTCCAGGCGATTGGTGCCTGGTGCATCCCCTGTGGTGGTTACAAACACGCCGGTGGCTCCGTTCGCAAATTCCATGTAGGCAGTTACATCATCTTCCACTTCAATGTCGTGCCATTTTGCCTCGTGACAGAAGGCATGCATCTTAACCGGCATGCCAAACATCCACTGCAGCAAATCCAGCTGGTGAGGGTCCTGATTTAACAGCACACCGCCGCCTTCTCCTGCCCAAGTTGCACGCCAATCCCCGGAATCATAGTAAAACTGTGTTCTGTACCAGTCTGTCACAATCCAGTTGACACGCTTTAATGCGCCAAGTGTCCCGCCCTCCACCATTTCCTTAATCTTTCTGTAGACACAGTTGGTTCTCTGATTAAACATCATACCAAAGGTGAGCTCCGGATGCTTATCTGCCTCCGCTATCATCTCGCGAACCTGTAAGGTATATACCCCTGCAGGCTTCTCGCATAAAACGTGGAGTCCATTCTTAAATGCCAGGGCTGACAAACCCGGATGGTCATAGTGAGGAACTGCGATGAGAACTGCCTCACAAATACCACTCTCAATTAAATCCTTTCCTTCCGCAAAGATAGTTGCAGTGGGAACCTTCTCCTTTGCCCATTCCCTGCGGCTTTCCTTTCTGTCCGCCATAGCTACAATCTCTATGTCAGGACACTTTCCGGTAAGTATATTGTCTACATGCATGGTGGCGATCCCGCCAACTCCCACGATTCCAAGCTTTAACATATTAGTTTTCCTCCAATTTCCCAATGCAGTTCTTTACTGCCTCACACGCCGCATGAAAGGCTTCTCTTGAGGTTCTGTAGCTCTCCTTGTGCTTTAACTGTTCATCCTGAAGCTTTGATAAACCGTCAAATACATGCAGATGAGGTTCGATGGTCAAAATAACCTCCCCCTGGATTCTCTTGTTCACATCTGCCAGAATTTCCGGCACATGACCGTCACCATTGCCCACACTGACGACACTTCCGTCCTCCATCAGAGCATCCTTCATATGAAAATAGGTAATGGTCTCCTTTTGTAAGGCATAGGCCTCCAAAGGCTGTACTCCGCACTGAATATAATTAGCCGGGTCAAAGATGACACCCAATCGTCCTCCAAAGTGCTGATATAAATCCATACATCTGGAGTCTATGTCCCCATAAATCCCTTTTTCATTCTCATGGGCAAGCAGCACACCGGCCTCTTCCGCAAGCTTAACCATCTGTTCCAGGCGGGATAACACTTCTTCACGATACTGACCTGCTCCCTCCTGTTCCGGATAGTAAAAGCTAAACATACGAATCCGCTTACAATCCAGTATTTTACATATCTCCAGAGATTTCTTAAACCTCTCCAGATGCTCCTTAAAATCATCACCTATCCCAATTTTACCGTAAGGGGAACCCAAGGCCGATAAGGTAATATGATGCTCATCCAGCTTCTGCTTAATCGCTTCTGCCTGTTCTATGGATAAATCCGCACAATTCACACCATCCACACCACGCAGTTCTATCATATGGATGCCTTCCTGCTCCAATACCTCAATCTGTTCCTCCAGAGAACCCGCTGCCTCATCTGCAAAGGCCGAAAGAATAAAGCTCGCCATAACACCCTCCTGGTTTGGTTATCTTACTTGTTATGTTACATTGTAATAACAGTTTTCACATTTTTCTATGTAATTTTAGCTTGTTAATATGCAATTTCTGCTTTATATTTGTAGTAAGCTTGAACAACACGATTATTTTTACTCAAGTGTATACGCGACACCTAAATTGTAGCCTGTAATTGCCTGAACAACGCAAAGGAGGATTACCATGGACTTTATGGCCCACCACGAACTATCCGCAAGAATCTTTTCCAGAGGACTTCATGCTCATGATTTTTATGAGCTCTATTTCCATTTAGGTGGCGCTCGTTATTACTGCATTGACGATACCATATATGAATTACAGCCAAACCAGTTCATCCTCATTCCTCCCCTGCATATGCACGGCTTGGTATGTGATAGAGATTTAGTTGACTACGAGCGCTGCTATCTCTATCTCTCAACAGAGCTTTTACAAAAATGTGGCTTTGGAAAAATCGACCTGATTCGTCTCTTCGAAAAAACCTATCAGGACAAAAAAATAGTGCGAAATCTCTCCTTAGCGGATATCGCACTATGCAAAGAACTACTGCAATCTATTGAAAAACTAGGTTCCGCAGATTCCGTTTACTCAACACAGCAGTACCTGAGCATTTACACAAAAATTCTGAACCTTCTGCAGATTATTGAGCATACCCTGGAAACAGAGGATATCCCTGTCCCACTGACAAATGCTACGCACACTTCCTCTATGCAGGAGGTGTTGCACTATGTCAACGACCACTATACCGAGAACATCACTGTAGAGTCTCTGCATCAATTGTTTCACATCTCCTCTTCCCTGCTCTCTCATAAATTCAAGGAGTATACCGGAAAAGGTGTCTATGAATACATTCTCTATCGAAGAATCTTACGGGCAAAAGAGCTTATGTATTCTGAGCTGTCCTTGACAGAAATCGCATATCAATGCGGCTTTAACGACTACTCCAACTTCCTTAGGGTCTTTAAACGCCTGAGCGGCTCCTCCCCCAGAGAATTTCG
>CAMAHO010000109.1 GCA_945834545.1 uncultured Lachnospiraceae bacterium
TATTGAAAAATATGTTAAATCCATTAATTCGGATACACAGTATGATGAGGTAAGCAACACCTGGACTGCAGTTGAGGGTGTTATGAGATTTGATGTTTCGTCATTGACAAAAGGCGATATTCTTTTGATAACACCCAAAAGTACTAGTGTTGATTTAGTTATAAATGATTATGATGGTGTCTTTTCACTTTTTAATAATGAGGATGGAGTGTGGTATTGCAAGAAGACATCGGATTTGAATGAAAGCGTGGAATTAAGTGGGCTTGTGATTGAGTTTAGTATGGTTAATACTGAAACTAACGAAAACATGGATGACCTATATACAGTAGAATTACAAGCGTTTCAGCAAGTTACTGATCAGACATTTGCCACTTATTCCGGAGAGAATGGGGATTGTTTATGCAAGGTGAGTTTTACAAATGGAGCTTCGCTATATAGCAATTCATTTAAATATGTTTGGTATGGAATTTCGGATAAGACAAAACTAACTGCCAACGGAAAATGCAGTTTTCAGGTAGGCGGTAATGCTGCGACAAAAGCGGCTCCTGAATCTGAGGTTACTGTTGTAGTGGAGCCGGATGACGGATATGAACTTTCAAAGTTAACAGTTAAGGAAGTTAATGAAGATGGTACTGAGGTTCCTGGTAAAACGACAGACATTACGGTATCTAAAACCTTTACCATGCCATCAAATTCGGTGGAAGTAGAGGCATTCTTTGTTCCGAAAAAATATGAAGTCATTTTGCCAACAGCCACAGTGGGCTATACAGTGAATCCGGTGCTGGTGGACGATGTGCAGAATACTTCGGTAGAGCATGGGGGAAACTATGAGTTTTGTGTGAGCATTAATAATGGATATGTCGCAACCAATGACTATGCAGTGAAAGCAAACGACACTACGCTGACTGCAACCAGTTCCACGGAAAATGTTTATATCTATGCCATTACGAAAGTCACACAGGCGCAGACGATAACCGTTACCGGTGTCAATGAATTGCACCCTATTACTACCCTGGGTAAGTCAACCGAAGGAAGCTATACGGTTACGGCGGGGGATGGAAGTGATGTGCCGGTAGCTGCGAAGGGTACGGTGCTTACCATTACCCCGACCCCGGCGGAAGGATATGAATTGGATACAATTACCGTCATCCAGAAGGATGGCAGTGATACAGCTGTTACGGTGGACGACAAGAATCAATTCACTATGCCCGATTATCCGGTTGAGGTAAGTGTAACATTTAAGAAAAAGACCTACGGGATTACTCTGCCACAGAATCAAATCGGTTATACAGTGAAAAGCAGCCAGACATCTCCGGTGGAGCATGGCAGCGACTATACCTTTAAGGTAACGGTAGGGGAAGGCTATGATGTGCCGATAGCGCTTGTTGTGAAGACAAATGGTACTGCTCTTGAAGCAACCAGCGTTACTGGCAAGGAATATACATATACCATTAAGAATGTTGCGGCAGCACAGGAGATTACTGTTGGTGGCGTATCTGACACTACGGCTCCTGCACTTACCATCACCTTGGATGAAGCAAACTTCTGGGAGAAATTTTTACCTGAGATTGTTTTTAATTTGTTTTTTAAGGAGGATAAGAGTCTTACCATTACTTCCACAGATGCAGGTAGCGGTATTCGTTCTGTGATGTACTATGTCTCCGAGACAGACCTTTTCCCTAATGAAGGGGTTTACACATCCCAGGATATTGAAAATAAGATTCCCCAATGGACAGAGTATACAACAGCTGTTTCCATTTCGGGAGATAACAGCTATGTAGTGTATGCCAAGGCTACGGATGTGGCAGGAAATGTGACCTATGTTAACACTTCCGGGATTATGATTGATGCGACAGCACCGGTGATTTCAGATCTTGAAGACGGTGGTCAGTATTATGGTGACACCTCTGTTACAATCAGTGATGTCAACCTCAGTACCGTGAAGCTGGACGGAAAAGCAGTGGAGTTTACCGGTACTTCTTCCTCCGTCACGATTTCTGCTGATGGTGCAGACCATACCATTGAGGTCACAGATAAAGCAGGCAATCAGACCTCTTACAAGGTAACCGTCAGTGAGACCTGGGTGCGGGATGGAATTTCTACCGCAGGAAGCCGTGTTTTGAAACTGGGTGTTCCTTATAAATTTGGCAGCGGAAAGTGGAAGGTGGCAGGCGATACCACCGTATATGAAGGTGGAAATACCTTCTATGCGTCGGAAGGCGGTACCTTTGATTTTCAGAGCCAGTAGTGGAGCTGATGAAACCGGATATTGTAAAGAGAAATGAGAATAGAAGTATCAGTTCCATAGAAGGATAGAAGGAAAGGATAAAGCGGTGTCAGAATGAATGAGCAGAAAATGAGAATTGAGTATACGCAGGTGGTTTGGGAGATTACAACCTTGCTTCAAAAGGCCGAATCTCTGGAAGAAGCACTGCGCGAAAGTCTTGGTTCCGTGGTAAAGGCTGTGGGCGCAGAGGCAGGAACCATCTGGTTTTACAATGTATCAGGAGACAAAAGGATTTATCCCTCCTTTACTATAGGTGGTGCTGATTTGACAGGCCTTAGCCTGGAGCTTGGAGAGGGAATTGCAGGTACAGTTGTAAAAGAAGGAAAATCCACCGTAGTCAAGGATTGTAAAAACGATGAGCGCTGGGCATCCCGCTTTGATGAAACCACCGGCTTTGAGACGAAAAGCATGATTTGTGTGCCTCTGATCAATAAATATGAGGTCATTGGCTGTATTCAGATTATCAATAAAAAAGATGGCTCCTTATTCCATGATGAGGACATCTATCTGGCTGAAAACCTGGCTATGCTGACTGCTATTGCAGTGGATGGCAGGGGTCTCAACCTGGGCTTTGCGGAGGAGAAGAAGGCCATCATTTCCTTGCGGGATGTGACCAAGACCTTTGGCTCAGGGGAAACCAAGCTACAGGTGTTAAAGGGAGTCAACCTGGATATCAGAGAGGGCGAGTTCCTGGTTATTCTGGGAGAATCCGGCTGTGGTAAGTCCACTATGTTAAATATCATTGGTGGTATGGACCAGCTGACTACCGGAACCTTTCTCTTTGACGGGAAGGACTACTCTAAGGCAGACGAAAAGACCTTGACCGAGTATCGCAGACATTCCGTAGGCTTTATTTTCCAGGCCTATAACCTGATGCCGGCTTTAACCGCTGAGGAAAATCTGGATTTTATCGGGGAGTTGTGCAAGAACCCCATGGATGCGGCAGAGGCCTTGGAGCGGGTAGGATTGGCGCAGCGCAAGGACAATTATCCGGCACAGATGTCCGGAGGTCAGCAGCAGAGAGTATCCATTGCCAGAGCCTTGGTGAAGAAGCCCAGGATTATTTTGGCAGATGAGCCCACGGCTGCCCTTGACTATGAGACCAGTATAGAGGTACTGACGGTGTTGGAGGAAGTCATTCATTCAGGCACCACACTTTTAATGGTTACCCATAATGAAGAGATTGCTAAAATGGCCAATAGAGTAATACGCATGAAGGGTGGAGTTGTTGCAGAGGTGATTGTCAACAGACATCCTGCAAGTGCGAGGGAGTTGGTATGGTAAAAGGAAAAGCAAGGACAAAATATTTATTTCGAACGATTCGTAAGAACGGGGTTTCTTTCTTTGCAGTTGCTTTTATCGCTGCGACGAGTATTGCCATTTTCTTAGGCTTGCAATCCTCTGCCTATGCTATTTTGCAGGAGACAAACCGTTATTTCATAGCGAATCGGTTGGAGTCAGTAGAGATTAGCTGTGCAAACGGTATTACGAAAGAGGATATTGATGCCATTGCAGGCTGGGATGGAGTAGATGCCGTGGAGGGTGGCTATTCCACCATGGTTTTGATGGAGGGTGAGCGAGAGAAAATCACCATCCAGGCTCGCTCTCTGAGTGAGACTATGAATGACCCGGTTGTAGTGGAGGGTACGCTTCCGACTGCGCCAAATGAGGTCGCTGTGGAGCAGATTTTTGCAAGAAAAAGGGGAGTACAAGTCGGGGATGAGCTTTTGTTAGAGCACGACGGCAATCTGGTTTCGGACAGGTTTCGCGTGACAGCAATTGTGAATGCACCATTCTTTTGCTGTGCTACCGTTCAGGATGCTAGAGGAAAGAGCAGCGAAGGCTTAGGCGCGGCTGCTTACTATGTATTGCTGCCCAAGGATGCCTTTGACAGCTCGTATTATAGCGATTGTTTCACCACAGCATATGTCAAAACCTATGCCTTGGACGAGTTTTACTACTTTTCTGATGAGTATAAAGAGCAGGAGAAGCTGTTCAAGGAAAAACTGGATGACCTGGGGAAGGAGCGGGCAGAGCTTCGCTATACCTACTTAAGGGATGATGCCCAGTCGGCTATCGACAGTGCGGAGAGCGAGATACGAGACGGCGAAAAGGAGCTCGCTGACGGAAGCGACGAAATTGCTGCAACCAAGGAGGAGCTTGAGACAGCGCTTAAGGAGATAGAAGCCGGACTTGGCATGATGGGGCTGGATACAGATCTGGACCAGGCACTTTTACAGTTGGAGCAGTATGGGCAATTAGGTCTGTCTTTAAAGACTTCGATTAAAGAGTATCAGGCTGGCTTGGAGCAGGTACAGGAGGCAGAAGCCAAGCTGGAGGAGTCCCGGGAAGAGCTGGAGCAAGCCAAGGATGAACTGGATGAGGCAAAAGAGAAAATCCGGGAGATTCAATTGAAGGACTGGATTATCGCAGTGCGAAATGATATCGGAGATATTCGTGGCGTGGAAACCATCGTAGATGGTATCTTTGGCTTAAGCTATTCTATGTCCATTATCTTCCTGTTGGTAGCAACGGTTGTTTGCTACACCGCTATTTCTCGAATGATAGATGAGCAGAGAGCGCTCATAGGTGCTCAAAAGGCTCTGGGATTTCGCTCCGGTGAAATTTTGAAGCACTTTTTACAGTATAATTCCCTGTGTGCAGTCCTTGGTATTGTAATCGGTTGGATTGCCAGCGTGATTATCGTAGAAATTTTGGTAATCCACATCTTTATGATGCACTTCTTGCTGCAGAGTGTAGCCCTTACCTTTGCTGTGAAGGAAGCCATTTTGACTGCTGCCATTTGCCTGGCAGTATTCCTGACAGCAACTTATGTGGCTTGCGCTAAGCTGGTTCGAATGCCGGCAACGGCCCTGCTGAGAGGAGAAGTGCCCACCCGTGGGAAAAGCTTTTTCTTCGAGAAGTGGAAGGGATATAAGAAGCTTAACCTGTATTCTCGAACCATGATAAAAAATGTGCTCAGCGATAAGGGGCGTATGATGACTACGATTATGGGAGTGGTAGGCTGTATTTCCCTTCTCGTAATTTGCTTTTCCTTAAAGCTTGCCATCGAGAATTCCTCGGTTGTACAGTATGACAAGTATTTCCTGTATGAAAACAGGCTGGTGTTTGACAGCAGTGTAGGCTCCAAAGAAGAGTTTGAAGCGGTTTTAAAGGATTCGGGAATTCCCTATGCCGTGATTCAGGATAAGGTGAAAAACTTCCGTGTCAACGGAGGAAGCTGGGATACCGGACACATTGTGGCTACCTCGGATTATGAGGGCCTGGAAGACTTTATGGTGGTGAAGGATATCAAGACCGGACAGATAGCGGAGCTTCCCAATGACGGAGTGTTGGTATCCAAAAAATGCGCCGAGCTCTTTGACCTGTCGGAGGGCAGTACAGTGGAGTTTATGGATTCCGAAGGAAATCCCAAGGAGTTTCAGGTGTTAGGCATTATGGAGCATTATCTGGGCTATCATTTGTTCGTAACCACCTCCGACTATTTTAAGTCTGCTATGGGAGAAGAGACGGATGAGTGTGTGTTCTTGCTACAGGGAGACATTACCGGACTGTACGAGAAGGTCAGAGATATGGACGGCTATCTGTCCTTAACGGACAACAGCAGGTTTGCCTTAAGTGCGGATGCAGTGAACCTGGTAATCCTCATTTGTCTTGCCTTGTCTGCAGTTATGGCGCTGCTGGTACTGTTAAATCAGATTGTGATGCATATCAACAGAAAGTCCAGAGAGCTGGCAGTTATGCGTATTAACGGCTATTCCCTAAAGGAGACAAGGGCATATATCTATAAGGATAATGTTATTCTGACCCTGTTGGGACTGATTCTGGGCAGTGGCTTTGGAATCGGGCTGGCGTATCTGGTGGTTCGTATCATTGAGACCGGAGCAAATCGCTTTGTGCGTACCCCGAGCCTTCCGGCCTGCCTGTACGCTTGCGGCGTAGGAGCCCTGTTTGCGCTGGTTGTAAATATCATAGCCTTGCGCAAGGTAAAGCATTTAAATCTGACAAATGTTAGCGGTAATTAATAGATAGAATATATTTCCCATTTTGGATTTGTGTGCCCGTACCGGATATATGTGTTTGTATGCAGACCTTGTAGCACCGTCGGTACTTAGCGAGTGTATTTTACTCGCTTACGTACCGCTGCGGTGCGATTAGAGCGAAAGCGCGTCTGCATAGAAATACAAATATCCGGTACGGGCACACAAATCCGTACCGGGAGAAAGGTATTTCACATTCTAAAATTGTTTGTGAGACAAGGGGGGAAAGGAATGGCAAAACAGGCAAAGATTACGGTGCATCCCTTATTTGAAACCGGAGAGATAGCGCCGAGACTGTTCAGTGCTTTTTTGGAGCCGATTGGGACGATAGTAAACGGAACTATGTTTAATCCCAAGCATCCTACTGCAGATGAACAGGGGTTCAGGCAGGATTTCATAAAGGCACTTCGGGAAACCGGTATGCCGGCTGTCAGGATGCCGGGAGGCAATTTTGTATCTGCTTGGAATTGGAAGGATTCTATTGGACCGAAATCCGAGAGAAAGGTGCATTTAGACCCGGCCTGGTATCAGTATATCACCAATGAGGTTGGTCACGACGAGTATCTGCAGTGGGCAGAAAAGGTGGGCACCGAAGCTATGTATACCGTGAATATGGGAATGTGTAACGGTTCCATTCAGGACGCCATGGACCTTATTGAGTATACCAATCACCAGGGTGGTTCCTATTGGTCTGATTTAAGACGCAAGAACGGGCACGAGGCACCCTACGGAGTAAAGACCTGGTATCTGGGGAATGAGATGGATGGTCCCTGGCAGGTAGGTTCCTGGGACAAAGACCCTAAGGGCTATGGAGTTAAGGTAAATGAGGCATCCAAGGTAATGAAGTGGATAGACCCTACCATTGAGACCGCGGTCTGCGGTTCCTCAGCACCCTTCATGGATCATTTCCCGGTTTGGGATGAAACTGTATTGCAGGAATGCTATGATTCCGTTGACTATCTCTCTGTCCATCATTATCACAGCGCACCTCCCGGCGATGTAAAGGCTTTGCTTGGCGGAGCGGCGTATTATGAGGACTTTATCAATACAGAGGTGGCGCTTTGCGATTTGGTGGCTGCAAAATGCAGATCTCCTAAGAAATTGATGATTTCCTTTGACGAATATGGGGCAATGATACGGCCCAACAGCCCGTTGCATCCAGGCTTCGGCTATCACAATATGGTCAGAGCCCATTATCGTTTCGATCCGGAGAGGAAATATGTTTTGCACGACCCTGACAATATGCAGGAGCGTGTATTCCCCGGAAGCGAGATGCTGCAGATGCTTGCTATGGCATCCATTCAGCTAACTTTCCTGCGACATGCAGACAGGGTGAAAATCGGTTGTATGACAGGAGGCTTGGGTGCCCTTTGTGC
>CAMAHO010000110.1 GCA_945834545.1 uncultured Lachnospiraceae bacterium
CCAGTGACACGAGGATTTTCAGTCCTCTGCTCTACCAACTGAGCTATCTGGGCTCGTGGCTCTGACGTTCACAACACGGTAGATTTTACAGAATAATCTCTTGTTTGTCAATACTATTTTTCATATTTTTTGTATTTTTCTTATGATTTCCCCACTAAATTCTTTGCATAGTATCTAACCAGCAGTTTCACCACCTCTGCATAAACTTGGGAACCCTGCTTTACTCCGTTTAATTTTAAGGAGGTATCCACAAAGGTATCCGATATCTTGTCTACCTTTTCCGAGGAAAGAATCGCTTCCTGTTCGATTCGCTCCTTATCCTCCGGCAACAAAAAGATGCGGTCCTCCCGTACCTGTTTTGTGACCTGGATAATCTCATATCTGTCGGCTATGGAGGGGTCAGATGCCCCAAGCTCATTGATCTCCTTTGCAAAATAGCCCAGCACACTGAGATATCCACTGTACTGAAATAAGGTGTCTTCGGAATTCACACAGGCTAAAAACCCTAAAAAACTGGCTTCATCCTCACTGATATAGCCCTTTAGATGCGCAAGCTCGTGACACATGGTTGCCGGCTTGTTAGTAACATACATAACATCATTGATATTAGCTTCCATGGAGAAGGGAAAGTAATAGCCTGCCATATTCTGCTGACACATAATATCAGAGAAAAACAAGCGTTTTGGCTTGGGATAATAACCCATTAATCTGGGGTAGCGGTCAGAAATGCCACGCAATGCCAGGATAGCTGTCTTTTCCATAGCATCTTTCTCAGGTGCAAATACTCTCCCATCCTCTGCTCTCTTTACCTGAAGAGAAAGCGCATTGGCTCGTGTAGCCAGATAATTCCACATGCCTAGCAGGTTTTCCTCATGGATTTCCTCCTCCCCTGCCAGCTCCTGAGGATTTGACAAGGCAGATGTATGATACAGGGAGAAACAATTCAGTGTCATAATCAGGGCAACTACAGCCACAACCCAAGCCAGAAAGCAGCCATAGCCGGTAACAAACCGTACGAACGTCTTTCCTCTG
This sequence comes from uncultured Lachnospiraceae bacterium, assembly GCA_945834545.1. GTDB lineage: Bacteria > Bacillota > Clostridia > Lachnospirales > Lachnospiraceae > Acetatifactor. Next base: position 1,033 of record CAMAHO010000110.1, read on the forward strand.
TAAAACAGCAGGACGAGCAAACATAGAAGAAGGCAAATTAGCACAAGAATCCCCAAAAGAATCATCCACTCTCCTACAGAAAAAGGAAATAAACCGATGATTCTTCCATATGTTTCCACCCATATAGGGAAAACCCTTTGAACATATGCATCACTGAATGCCCTGCTGTTCCAAAAGAGAAGATTCAACAGGATAATTCCTATCCATATCACAATATACAGTTTTACGCCGTTACTTGACAATTTTCTCTTCATATGAACTCCATGAATCATCGTTATTAGGTACCTATTAGGGGCACCAAACGAACTTCTCAGTTCCCTTCACGAAAAAGCCCTTGGGGATTCCCCAAGGGCATTCTATTTAATAAAGCTCTATATAATTCTGATAATCACTCCAAATGTTACAAATCCAGGTTTTTCCCTGATTCAGAATGACTTCATTTCCGTCAGCATCCAAAAGCACATTAGGAGAGAACTCATCCTTACGATTCCAGGTACAGGTAATCATTTTACCGTTTGTGAAAACATAACAGCCTCCGTCCTCACCAAACACATCAAACCACAGATAGTCATGGGAAGGATCATCCGGGAAATACTCACCACCCTTACATACCTTAAAGATGATGTTACGAACAGCTATCTGCTCGCCGTTGTACTCATCGGTATGAGGTCCGCCGTACTGATAACGATAGTACAGACCATCCTCCGGATTGTATTCGAAGTGGACATTGTTTTCTCCATAATTACCGTATCCGCCTCTGTTCTTGCCCTTTCCACCAGGCCAGATCTCGGTAACATCCGGTCTGTCACTATAGGTTGCCCAGCAATCATCATCAGCAAACTGGAAGGCATACTGGAAACGATCCGTGTAAGTCTCTTCGTAGCCCAATCTCTCTACTGCCTGCTTAAAGCCGTCCAGCATCAGATACCCGGTAAACTCCTTTGCATAGCCGGGTCTGTCAATACGACCATAAGCTTCCGGAGCACCATTGTAAATACCTGCCAGAGACTGGCTGACATTATCAATCATATCGGAGTTAATGATTTCCTCAACCCAGGTTCTCGCCAAACCCCAGTTACAATAGATGGAATCAAAAGCCATTGCCTCATCTACATAATATCTACGGCTACTTCTTACAGGTCCGATACGATCCAACTCGTCGTAATCCTCAAACAATCCCATCAATCTGGTGAAACGACCTTCAACAGGAGATTCATATACGATGCTGGCTTTGGACAAACCGTACTGCGGAAGAGAAGGTGTGTTATCCGGAATCATAACCGCAATATTACGTCTCTTAGCAACTGCTTCATCCTTCCATTCACCAGTCAACCAGCTCTGCATCTTGCCATCTACTACAACTCTTTCACCAATAGCAGTTACCTTGCCGGTGTATGTCTGCCAGGGCTTGTCTGTAAGCTCTCCCTTGGGCTCTTCATTTTCAGAAGCAGAAGTCTGTTCCTCCGCCGGTTCCTTGGAAGGAATCTGTAAAGGTTCTGCCTCCACATCATTGATTACCGGAGATGAATTCGTCTCTTCTCCGCCACACCCGGAGAATGCAAAGACTGCAATCAAAACAGCCAATAAAAATTTCTTTTTCATAGCAATTCCTTTCTTTTTGCAAAACTACAACAACTATAACAAACTTCGTCTGTTTTGTCCATATTATATCAGAACTTAATAAATTCATAAGGTTTTTCCATTTCATGAAAAGGCGATTTATGGTACAATGAGCTTTAACAAGCGGGAGCAAGCATAGCTTGTTCATCGCGAGCGGCGAATGACGATCACAAATCTAAATCAGGGGGGAATATATGAATATTGAAATGCTTTCTCGTCTAGCGGTTCCAAAGAAATTTTCTGAAGGGACAATCATATGTATGGAGGGAGAAGTGGGGCACACCGCTTATCTCCTGCTACAGGGCAAAGCCGAGGTATTGCTTGGTTCTTTTCGTACCGAGCAAAAATCAGTAGCTCTCCTGTCTCCCGGTGTCGTCTTTGGTGAGATGTCTTTGTTGGAGGATAAGCCTCGTTCTGCCAGCGTAGTAGTAACCAGCAAGGAGGCAACCGTTTTAGAGCTGACGAAAATGAATTTTCTGACCATCCTGGAATGTGACTCTGAGATTGCCTTTCATTTGTTACAAACACTCTTAGAGCGAATGAACAATCTGCTGAAGGAATTGCAATATACAAATAATACCTTTGTGAGAAGTATTCGAGGAGACTCCCGCTATGTTCAGATTAGCTCCCTTACCCAGGAGCAGTTTTCTGAAATTATAAAAAAGGATTCCTCTTACGCCCTCACACTTTTGAAGTTTCTAAGTCACTTGTTGGCTACAGTAGACGAAAAAGCAATCGATTGAACACCAATCGATTGCTTCTAAATCACTGCTTCCTGCAAATCTACATTTCTTCCAGGGTGGCTAATATTTCATTTACCTTTTCAGGTATCCCGTCGGTTCCTTGTAGGAACAGAAACTCCATATATACGCGAACCCGGTCCCCCACATAGAGAACGCTCTGTCCCACATGTGTATCTTTATACTGTATGTTAAATATATGGAAACTCTTGTCTCCAAGCACCAGGTCTTCCTCTTCGTCCAGGGTGTAAAAACTCTCAATGGCACTTCGGTAGCCCTGCACCCACTCTTCCATAGTAAGATCCTTTGTCCTGTCTACCGTAAGCGTAAAGACCTCTGTCTCATTGGAAACGCAAAAGGTTCTCTCATAGGAGCTTTCCCGCACCTCCATAGCCTCAGGAAACAGAATATGAATACCCATATAACATGCATCGCCATTCTCATAGGAGTCCTTGGGTAAGGTATAGCCACAGTTCAAGCACTGCATGGGTTTTGTATCTGTCCAGCTATGTACCAGAGGACGACCTTCTACGTATTCGCAGCGGCTGCAATGCCTTGCCGCCTCGCAGCTAGCCTCTATGAAATCGTGACCTAAGGGCTCTCCCTCCGTATCACCACATCGACTACAATGCTTTGGTTCCTGGCAATCAGCCTCTATCCAGTCATGGCCTAAGGGTTCTCCCTCTGTTTTTTGACAGACAGCACAGGTTTTCCCCGTTGTGCAAGTAGCAGCCTGCCAGTCATGTCCCAAAGCAGGTTGTCTCTCTTTTCCGCACTTCAGACAAATCTCGGATTCCTCACAGGTCGCAGCCTTCCATTCATGGCTTAGGCAACAGGCAGATAGCGAACCTGAAAGAAGCAGAGTAAATATCATACTTACAACCTTGTATATGCTCTTTTTTCCTTTCATTTTCTTCCTACCTTCCTTCGTTTTCCAATCCTTCTTGGCCCATAAACCCGGCTCGGTTATTCTTCTATTTTCCTGCCTCCACAACGGCCTTGGCTAATGCCTCCACTGCAGGCATATCCCCTTCCTTCAAGGTGGACTTAATACTCACGGTTTCCCCAATCACTGTAATATTCTTCATGCTCTCCAAATAGCTACGCATAGATTTTGCCGCCATGGGAGCCCAGGTTCCATTTTCAAGCAACGCCACCTTTCGGTTTTGGTATGTCTTAATCTGAAGATGATGTAAGAAATCCTCCATTGGCAAGAAGGCATTTCCATCATAGGTTGCACTGCAAAGAACCATTCTGTCATAACGGAAGGCATCCTCCACACACTCAGCAATATCCTCTCTGGAAAGATCCGCTACGACTACCTTCTCCTCCCCCAGCTCACGGATTTTCTCAGCCAGTGTTTCCGCAGCTTTTCCGGTATTGCCGTGAATGGAGGCGTAAGCTATGTACACACCCTTATTCTCAGGAGTGTAGCTGGACCAGGTGTTATACAGATTGATATAGTATTCCAGATTGTCCGTTAATATAGGACCGTGAAGGGGCAAGATTTTTTGAATATCCAAAGCTGCTGTCTTCTTCAACAACGCCTGCACGGGAGCACCGTATTTTCCAACAATGTTAAAATAGTATCTTCTGGCTTCGCAGGCCCAATCTTCGTCAGTATCTAAGGCTCCGAATTTGCCAAAGCCATCCGCAGAAAAGAGAACCTTGTCCGTGCTTTCATAGGAAACCATAACCTCTGGCCAATGTACCATAGGAGCCATCATAAAGGTCAGCTTACGGGTACCCAAATCCAGCACGTCCCCCTCCTTCACCTCTATCTTCCTATCCGTTACATCCAATGTAAAGAACTGACTCAAAAAGATAAAGGTCTTTGCATTTCCCACAATCTTCGCATTAGGATAGTTCTCCAGGGCATAGGCTAAGGAACCTGCATGGTCCGGCTCCATATGGGAAACCACGATATAATCAATATCTCTTCCTCCAAGAGCTGCTTCCACATTTTCCTTCCATTGCTCCAATCCACGGATATCTACGGTATCCATCAGGGCTACCTTTTCATCCATAATGAGATAAGAATTGTAAGAAATTCCATTGGGCACTATGTACTGATTTTCAAATAAATCAATGGTCTTGTCATCTACTCCCACATAGGTAATTGCTTCTGTAATTTTCATAATGATGCCCTTTCTCCTGTGTAATGTGATGCGTGGGAACAAAAGTCCCTTATTCTGATACCCTCACTATAATTTAAAGTAGGAAACAGATTCCTTCAGCTTCTGACTCATTCCACGCATTTCGTTGCTGTTGGTCTTGATTCTGTCCGCTCCCTCTGTGATATCCTCTATGGAAGCATTCATCTCTTCGCTGGAAGCGGCATTCTCTTCCGATAGGGCAGACAAATCAGATACTGCAGAGACAATTCGTTCTGCTGAATCGTTCAACATGGTGGTTTTTTCATTTATGGCTGTAATGGCAACGGTAGAAGACTCCACACCTTCCGAAAGAACATCGAATTTGCTTTGAGCATCCTTTACTAAAGTCTGCTCGTCCGCAATGGCTTCTGCAACCAAGGTGGATAAGCGAACGGTCTTTTCACTTTGTACCTTTACATCATTGATAATGCTCTGGATTTCTTCCGCAGAACTCTTGGACTGGTCTGCAAGATCCCGAATCTCATCCGCAACAACGGCAAAGCCTCTTCCGGCTTCTCCTGCCCGGGCTGCTTCAATAGACGCATTCAAGGACAGCAAGTTTGTCTGGCTGGCAATGGATGTAATCATTGCCACAGCCTGGTCGATCTTTGACACGGCCTTGTTTGTCTCGCCAATCTGGGTATTAATCTGTGAAACGGCATCCACAGATTTGAGAGAGGACTCCAGCACCTTACCCATATATGCTGATGCCTCTGTATTGACCTGTTTTATACCGGCTGCATTGGTAGCCAGAGCTTTCACATTCTGGCTGATCTCGTCTATGCCCTGTTCGATGGAAAGAGCTTCTCCGTTGACTTCCCCTGCGTGCTGTGCCAGGGATTGATTTCCCATGGTCACCTCACCCACCGCCACAGAAATAGCCTCTGCGCCGGAAGCGGAATTCTCGCTCATATGGTCTATCATTTCCACAGCTTCATCCAATGCCACTGCATTCTCTACCACCTGAGAAACGACTCCTGCCAGTCTGGTTTTTAATTCCTGGGTGGATTCGATAATCTGTTTGATTTCCCTTACATCAGAAACGGCATCTATTTCTACGGCTAGCTCCCCATCAGCCAAAGCCTTCAAACTGTCCGTAATTTTTTTCATAGGCTTCTGAATCAAACCGGAGCAAAACAGAATGATGAGAATGCTCAACAAGATAATAACCGCTCCGATACCACCCATTTTCTGAGTCATCTCTCGCCTGACACCATTTACTGTCTCTGCCCTTTCTCCGGCAAAGCCCATACCCCACACGGTGCCATCCGCCAAGGTCAAGGGTACATAGGACACGAAATAGACTTCCCCATTGATCACAACATCGTTTGCCTGATATGTTTTGCCTGTCTTTACAGTCTCCCAGATTTCCGGATTACATTTTGTTCCGATATTTCTTCCTGTAGGATTGGCGGTATCGGTGATTGATGTTCCGATTCTTGTGTCCTTCTCAAATAAGGTCGTTTCCACACCTTCACCCTTCATGGAATCCAGGAAATCCGTAGACAGCCTGTCCATAGGATCCAAAATATCTTCTTCAATGTCATACAAAAAATACTGCGCAACACTGGTAGCGCAGGCATTCAGCTTGCTATAAGTGCCCGTAGACAAAGCTTGTGTTACATCCACATTGCTAATCTGTGCCATCACTAAGAAACAAATAAAACAAGGAATCAGCCCCACAGTAATCATGGCACTTCGCATATTTAATTTTGACATAATTTTCTTCATCTGCTGTTTTCGTCCCCCCATTGAATATAGTAATGTCGACAATTTATTCATCGTATTTCCATTATACGGTTTTCACTTTGCTTTATCAATAAAATTTTGAAATAGACTTCTTAACCAATAAAAAAGGAACACCATTGAGGTGTTCCTACACTGCTGGTGGCCGGACTTGAACGCAAGTCAGCTACACGCAGACCCGCATACAAAGCCCTATTTTATTCCCACTTAAGATTATTTTGTATGGAAGATTCCTCTATCTCATATCTTTCAACATATCCTCCACAAAACTCCTTTGAAAACTGTTGACACAATGGGTATATAATCTCATTCATGGCTTTATCATAGTCTTCTTGAACTGCCTCATTATCCCATTCGTTAAGATTTGGAATATATATTTTTTTGTAAAACATCAAACCGTTATCGGCAGGTTCATCTGTA
>CAMAHO010000111.1 GCA_945834545.1 uncultured Lachnospiraceae bacterium
GGCTTTCCTCGTCTCCTGCCATTATCCTACCGTATGCATATATATTCTGCATAAATACCTCTATTCCTCGCTAATTATGACTACCGGCTAAGCCGGTAGTTTGCTCTGCGGCTATAAGCCGCTATTACCGTCTGGCACCAAAATTTGCACCTGAATTTTTATACGGTGCGGGCTAATTTCGGTTATAGGATTCTCCTTTATACAAGAAAGGACCTCACGCCGTAGCGCCAGGTCCTCACATTTCAATCCGTCTTGTGATTCCTTTCACACCTAACTACCGCCCTGTAGCTATGACATTTACGTATTTATCGGCAAAAGGGATTATAATCTTAACCCTATCCTATAAATTACTCCTTACGCAACCATTCTATATCCAATTTTTATTATATCATTCCTACACCATCCAAATATTTTGTATCATAACCGGTTTCTTAGCCTGTCCAAACTCTGTCACGATTGGCATAGGATCCCCGTAATAGGCATCAAAATCCTCTACCTGACAGCGCTCATACTGCAGGATAGCGATGCTCGGAAAAGTCTTTATCAGCTTCTCCACTCCACTTATGATGTCAGTCAAGCTATTGTCAGCTTCCGGGAAAAAACATACTGTCACTTCTACTTGTTCCTCACAGTTTCTAAATATCTGTAAATTACTCTCAATTTTTTCCCTTGCCGCTTCGTGAGCCTCCATGTAGGTGCCTAAACTGATACCGTATAATAATTTCTTTTTTTGTTTCGCTGTAGGCACAGCAGCTTGGCTTTGATCCATAACAGGCAGCCCTGTAGTCAGAACTCTCTGCTCCCAGAATTCTCTTGTCTCTTCCCCTGCAAACTCTGTCAGCTTTTCGATATATAATCCCCTCATATTTTCCGACTGGACAAGCACCTGGTCTGCATATACTACCCCTGGCATTGTCACATAGTATTTCATATTTAAATAAGCTCTGGCGCTTTCCTTGGTATAGTCCTCCACAGCAAATGGGGGCACATAAATCAGGTTATCCGTATATTTCCTGATATTGACGGAATAAAACATCTCCGGCACGGAAACATTGGGATGCCAAGCATCATAAGGGTTCTGAAGGATTACCGTCTCCGGATGCAGCAATTCCAGATATTCCGGTGTGAATAACCTATAGTCTAAGGCCTGTACTTCCTCCGGGAAGTCTAAGGCATCGCAGCACACTGCTTTAGGGGAACCATCGTAATCCTTATAGTAATAGGGCAGGGGTACCACATAGACATCACAGGAAGCATCCTTCTTGGCTGCCTGCCATAAATGCTGTAATCCCTTCCAATCCTTTGCCAGTACCGGCAGAAAAAGGACTGCTCGTCGTGCATAAACATTGGCATCCAATTCCGTTGTAATACTATCCCTAAGTTGTTGTAACCTACTACCCATACAAGGGTCTGTGGTTTCTTTCATGGTCTGTAGGCCATCAGCAACTGCTGCCATCCGTTCATAGAGGACATACAGCTCCTCGCAGTACTGCTCCAACAGATGAATAATTGTAGCATCCTCTCCCACAATCTGTTCCAGCAGGGTTCCCAAATCCACAGACAGCTGTTGACTCATCTGCAACAGGTTCATTCCCTGCTCTGCAGTCAGCTCCTGCTTTGCCTCAAGCAACTCCTCCTGCATACGCCACAGCTCCTGTACGCATTCCCTGGTCATCTCCTTATAGGACTGCTGCTTACAGGCTTGTTCCTGGGCAGTTCTATGAAGCTTTGCCGACTCCAATCGAAATTCCGGCAAGGGGGTATCCAGCACCTTCAGCAGATTCTTCTTCTGCCCTTCAAAGAAGGGATAATCATGGGCTCCTGCATCCTTCACCAGCCGCATATAATCCCCATACCGTTTCCGCAGCATGCTGTCGTAGAGCCTGGGAACAGGTATAGTGGTATGCTCAAAGGGAACACGGATAGGGTTGTCATAGTTCTCCTTCGGGAAATGCCTGTCACTACCCTTAAGTCCCCAGGGAAACAACTGGGTCAGGGTGTCCGACTCGTTCTCCGGCACTCTGGCAAAGATCTTTTCCACTTCCCTGTAGAGATACCTGCCCATGGCTTCCGCATCCTCTATTCGTTTCAATTTCTGCCCGTACAGCTCCTCTGCCGTCCGCAGATTCCGTTCCTTCTTCTCTCCTGTTAAGGTTCCTTCCACGATGCCATCCGCCACGCCCAGGAGATACTTACAGAGAATCCTCCGTTCCTCCTCCTTGTCCGGGTCACGGTACACATAGTCCAGCACAAAGATATCCACGCTGGCAATGTAGGGAAAGTTATGGAATCTCCGCAGGTGCTCCTTTTCAAAGCAAAAGTGATTTCTCCCTACCACCTTTCCCATAAACAGCCAGAAATCCTTTTGGTTCTGATTGGTCTGAATGTGAAAGCCCTCCGGCAGGTCGTGGGAAGCCACCTTCAGAAACTTCTCGTAGTCCGCTCTTTTCATGACGATATCAATGTCGTCATCCCAGGGCACAAAGCCTCCATGGCGAATTGCCCCCAAAAGAGTTCCCCAATCCGCAAAATATTCGATATGATGTTTTTCGCACACCCTGTCGATTTCCGCCAGCACTTCCAGGTCCGCTGCCCAGGCTTGCTTAATTGCACCGGGCACCATGAAGCCACACCTGACCTCATCCAACAGGAAGGAATTAGGGACTGTACATTCCATTGCTTTCCCTTCTCTCTTGTCAGCCTTGCTATCTGATTACATCATACTACTTTCTTGGAAGTTACTTCAAGAAATATCTACATTTTGTAGCATCACGGGCTTGTTTCTCTCCCTCATAGCCTGGGCATTCCTGCCCGCATCCCCATAGTAGGCGTCTGCCATAGCCAGCCATTTGGCGCCTTCTTCTGCTTCCACAATAGTAATCCAGCCCTTGTCTCTTGCCTGATTGACCAGATGCTTATACTCCCTATAGGTGGCGGGGATTCGCTTCTCCAGCCGTTCCCTTAGCATAGCATCCTGAAGCCATACAATTTGAATATGCTCCGCCTGCTTTTCAAACACATAGAGAGAGCTTCGTATCTTATCTAACATCCTCTGCTTATGCTCCATCAAGCCATTGCCGCTGATATGGTAAATCAGGACCTTCTTATCGCCCCATTGGTCAGGTCTAGGCACGGCTTCCTCGGGAATGTCGTAAATCTTAGGGGCAGCTTCGATTTTCCCCTCCCATATCTCCTTGGTATCCTCACCGGCCCACTGGCACAGATAGTCAATGTAGCTTTCCTTCATTCCCTCCGACTGCAGATACACCTTATCCGCATACACAAGACCCGGCATGGGCACGAAGTATTTCCTGCTCTTAAGCCCTCTGCCGTCCTCCGGATTCATCTCATCCAGCTTAAACCAAGGGATATAAATCAGTTCCTCGCACTGCTCCTGTAGCACCTCTGCGTAATAATTGGTATGAACCGTTACCGTATAGTTCCACTCATCCCAGGGATTTTGAATCACAATCACATCCGGGTGGTTGTTTTGTACATCATAGTCCTCAAACATGGTGATAGGGACATACTCCGGGAAGGCCTCTCTGTCGCAATGCACCTCTCCTACTTCTCCGCTCCAGATCTTTTTATAAAAATAGGGGAGGGGAACCACCTTCACATCATTTTCTTCGTTGCTGACAGCCTCCTTCCAAAGGGGCTCCAGCAACCTCCAATGCGCTGCATGATACGGCATAAATACGATTTCTTTTTTCAGCTGTAGCTTCTCAAACGACATCTTCACGACATCCATAAGCTTATCCAGCATGCTCTTCACTGTCGCTCCATCCAGGGCATTCCCCTGTCCTAGCACTTCATAGATCTGGAAGACTGCTTCACAGTACTTCTCCAGACAGGTTACGGTCTCCGAGCCTTCTCCCACTTTTTTTTCTATGCTTCTGCCCATTCCAATGGCCAGCTCCTGGCATTTTTCCAGGCACTGCAGAGCTAACTCCTGCTCTCCAACTGCTAACAACATGCCTACCTTCTCATGCACCTGTGCCAACAAGCCTATTCGCCTGTCTATGTCCTCTCGAAAGGTAGGAAGCTTGCTCTTCTTCCAATCCTTGGGATACTGATAGGTGGGTAGATTCACATCCTTCTCTATCAGAAATTCCTCTTGTGCCTCAAAGTAAGGGTAGTCATGACTTCCTCCCTTACGGACATTTTTCATATAATCCCCATACTTTTTCTTCAGGATGTCATCATATCCAATGGGTACCGGCATGGTCATATTTTCAAAGGGCATGCGAATACTGTCCTGGAAATAGGACTTGGGATATACACAGCCACCATTCTCCAGATAAAGTGGCATGAGGGCGATTTCGTCTGATTCTCTTTCCCCATAAATAGCATACAGGGAGCAGACAATCTTATATAGCTGGTCTTTGATGCTCTTTTTTCGGTCGATTTTTTGTTTACAAAGCTCCTCGATTCGCAGCAAATGATATTCCAGTTCCTCCGGCTCCATATGCTGTGTACCATTGACATCAGCTACGCTCTTAACATATTCCACCAAATCCTTCTGGGTCTGTACCAGTTTCTTGTCCCTGGCCAGATAATCCAGAGGGAAGATATCCACACCAACGACATAAGGCATGTTGTGGTATTTATCCAGGAACTCCGGCTTATAGTTAATCTCTGAAGAGTTCACCACCCGTGTCATCACATCCCAGTAATCCTCCTGGTTGTGGTAATTCAGGTAATCGTATCCTTTGGGAAGCTCCCGATCAAGGACCTTTAGGAACCTCTCATAATCGGGTCTCTTCATACAGATATCCATGTCGTCATCCCAGGGGATAAAGCCCCCGTGACGCACCGTACCCAGAAGGGTGCCCCATTCTGCAAAATAGGGGATATTATACTTCTTGCAGATTTTATCTATCACCTGCAATACCTCTAATGTGGCCGCCCAACAGCACTTCATGCGAGCATCTATAAAATAGCCGGCTACCACTTCATCTTCAAAATAAGTCTCAGGAAAATTCATCTCATTCACCTCAGATTTAATTGTTTGTTCCCAACTCTCTTGCTGTAATAAGTAAGGGAACCGGATTACTCCGATTCCCTTTCTATAGAATAATTCCTATTCCTTCAAACCTATTAACCTAACAGAGACATTACACCCTGGTTGCTCTGATTTGCCTGAGCTAGCATTGACTGACCAGCCTGAGCAAGGATGTTGTTGTTAGAGTATCTAACCATCTCTGTAGCCATATCTGTATCGCGGATGCTGGATTCAGCAGATGTGGTATTCTCAACTACGTTGTTCAGGTTGTTGATGGTGTGCTCCAGACGATTCTGAATGGAACCCAAATCAGATCTCTGTTCCGATACTGTCTGCAATGCAGCCTTAGCCCACACATTCAATGCGGCAAAGTTAGAAGATGTAATTGCGTTGGGTTCTTTCACCTTGGAAGCAGAACCCAGGTTGACAAAATTGATAAATTTAGCCACTACCTTAGAAGCTGTTTTTAAGGTGGTCGATGTGTTAGTTGCATTCATCTTGGAAACAAAGGTCGCATTCGCTAAATTTGAAACACTCATGGCCTGAATGGTAATTGAAATTTTATTGTCCTTATTGGACTCTGCTCCGACCTGAAGAGCCTTCTTGCTGAATGTACCATCCAATAAGCTCTGCTCGTTGAAGGTTGTGGTTTCCTTAACTCGGTCAATTTCCTGCATTAACTGGGAAACTTCAGATGCCACATAGCTTCTGTCCTGAGTAGTAAGGGTTCCGTTCTCACCCTTAACGGCTAGCTCGTTAATTCTCTGCAGCATATCCTGTACCTCTGCCAATGCACCTTCAGCGGTCTGTACACAGGAGATACCGTCCTGAGCGTTTGAAGACGCCTGAGTCAGGCCTCTGATCTGTCGTCTCATCTTCTCACTCATGGAGAGACCTGCTGCATCATCTGCTGCACGGTTAATCTTATAACCGGAAGATAACTTTTCAGTGGACTTTGCCTGGCTGGCTGTGGTTAAGCCTAACATTCTGTTGGAATTCATTGCTGTGAGATTGTGTTGAACTACCATATACTATTTCCTCCTTGATGTAGCCCCTCGTGGGCTATTCCTTGTATTGAACCGCTTCCTCAAACATCCTTGTAATCCGGTGTTGGTTATCAAATGTTATTGTGAGATGAAACTCACTTGCTTTAGTTGTAATGTATATCGACCCGTTTTGGGATTACTTTAGGGGTTTTTCAAAAAAGTTTGGAATTTTTCTCGCTTTCTTTTTATTTCCACCAAAAAACTTATCGGCTTAAGCAATACATTATAGAGGATACTCCCAGCCACAGAAAAAGGACCGGTCTTTCGACCGGCCCCTTCGGTAGTTTTCAGTTTTGAACTTAACCTGATTAGCCAAGTAAGGACAGAACACCCTGGTTGCTCTGGTTAGCCTGTGCAAGCATTGCCTGACCAGCCTGAGAAAGGATGTTGTTGTTGGAGTACTTAACCATCTCAGTAGCCATATCTGTATCACGGATAGCAGATTCAGCGGAAGTGGTGTTCTCAACAACGTTGTTCAGGTTGTTGATGGTATGCTCAAGACGGTTCTGGATAGCACCGAGGTCAGATCTCTGCTCGGATACATCCTGCAATGCTGCCTTAGCCCATACATTCAAGCCTGCAAACATAGAGGTTGTCAACTTTTGAGCATCGGAAACCTTGCTGGAAGAAGACAAATCGCCATAACCTTTGAACTTAGAAGCAACCTTTGCAGCTGAAGTGAAATCAGCAGCAACAGATGCATTCATCTTGGTCTTGAAGTTGCTGAATGTAGAAGAACCGAGACTGCTTACACTCATAGACTTGATGGTAATGCTAATCTTATTGTCCTTATTTGATTCAGCACCAACCTGAAGTGCCTTGTTAGAGAAATTGCCATCCAATAAGCTCTGCTCATTGAATGTGGTTGTGGTCTTAACACGGTCAATTTCCTTCATCAACTGAGAAACCTCAGAACCGATGTAGCTTCTGTCCTGAGTGGTAAGGGTTGCGTTCTCACCCTTAACAGCCAGCTCGTTAATTCTCTGCAGCATATCCTGTACTTCTGCCAAAGCACCTTCAGCAGTCTGTACGCAGGAGATACCATCCTGAGCGTTAGCGGTAGCCTGAGTAAGACCTCTTACCTGACGTCTCATCTTCTCGGAAATGGAGAGACCTGCTGCATCATCTGCTGCACGGTTAATCTTATAACCGGAAGATAACTTCTCTGTAGACTTAGCCTGTGTAGCCTGGGTTAAACCAAGCATTCTGTTAGAGTTCATCGCTTTTAAATTGTGTTGTACTACCATAAATAATTCCTCCTTGAATTATATTTTTGAAATCTCATCCTTGAGATCGTTTCCTTATTGTACCGGTGGCTCTCCAATCCGCGGTTATTATCAAGTCTCCGGTACTGATACAACTATACCGCTTTCTTAGGAAAGTTTCAAGCTGTATCTGTCTTTGTACCTTATATATCGGATGGTTTATCCGATACTTAATACCTTTCCCCAAAAAAATTTATTGTTTGCTGTCCCACAGATTGGAATCTCTTGCTCCTGCTCCGCTCATACTCTTATAATAATCGTAGGCGGCTCTGGAGCGCTGCCTTCCCTGGCGGATTTCTCCCCGCCTCTTAGCAAAGTATTCCTCCACCAGCTTCTTGTTTCGTGCTTCCTTGGCCTGTATGGAATTACTAAGCTCCGTAATGCGGCGTATCTGATTC
>CAMAHO010000112.1 GCA_945834545.1 uncultured Lachnospiraceae bacterium
CTACCGTACAGTTTTTACTCAAGCGGCGTGCTCGTTTCCTTTTTTATTTGCACAATGTCATATAGAAATAATTTATTTTTTTCATCACAACGAACCAGCATTCTTGCCCTAAAAATGTTATATCTTTCAATTTCACCCAATTCACTATATACATGTATTCCAAACCTTGTATCATATCGATACCAACCATTTTTAGCTGTATTTCCATGTTTATTATCGTAGTCAGGAAACTCTGTTTTATTGTCTGCAATTTGGATTAATTCACCAATTGCAGACCTGCGGCATTTACAACTCCACAAGTCTGTTGATATAAACGACGATTTGTTCATATACATTTTCTGCAATGTTGACGACTTTTTAGAATGTATTCCTTATTTCTATATCCTTACCGATAGTACTGCGCCTATTTTACGAATCAAAGTATATTAAAAACCTCCACCAAAAACGGTGGCAGAGAGATTCAGAAACAAAACTTTATAACCGACTTGTTTTACTACACATACTGACCGGCCTGCACCTTCCACATAGTAGCATAAACCCCATTCTTTGATAAAAGCTCTGCATGATTTCCCTGCTCGATAACGCATCCCTGTTCCATGACATAAATAATATCTGCCTCTCTCGTGGTAGACAATCGATGGGAAATGGACAGAACCGTTTTCTCCTTTGCCACTTCCTTCATCACCTGGTTCAGCTGATATTCCGCAATAGGATCCAGGGCAGCTGATGGTTCATCCAGAAATACCAGACCTGCATTCTTGTAGAAGGCTCTTGCCACAGCCAGCTTCTGTGCTTCACCACCGGATAGCTCTGTTCCTTCCTCAGAAAACTCTTTTGTCAATTCCTGTGAAAGACCACCCGGCAATGTCTTTAGCTTATCATAAAAGCCACTTTTTCTCACAGACTCCAATATGGCATTGTCATCCTCCGGCTTTACAAGGTCCATCACTACATTTTCCGCTACTGTTGCCGCAAACAATTTGAAATCCTGAAATACCACGCCAATATAATGTCGATATTCCTCTATATCATACTCTCTAATATCCACTCCATCCAGCAAAATCACGCCTTCTGTAGGGTCATACAGTCGAAGCAGGAGTTTAATTAATGTGGTTTTTCCTGCACCGTTATAGCCTACCAGGGCAACCTTTTCCCTGGCTCGTATGGTGATATTCACATGCTCTACCACAGGACATCCCTGCTGATATGCAAAAGATACATTTCTACATTCCAGTATTCCTGCACCTTTAGGTATTTCACATTTCTTTTGATTCACAAGCTTGCTTTCCATATCGAGGAAAGAACGAATCATTTCCACATACAACCCGGTTTCCACCATATGCGGTCCTAAATCCACAACTGTTGCAAAGCCTCGACGCAGATTTGCTGCTGAATTGTACAGCACCACCACACTACTTAGGGACATACTCTGTAATAGCACTGTTCGCAGTATCAGATACAGCACATACACAATATCCAACATAAAATCTGACATCAGATACTTAGCCACAAAATCCAGTGCAAAGCTCCTCCTCCCCATGGTTTTGTGTAATTGATACAGCTCCTCATTCACACGGTCAAACTCCTCGTGCAAACTCTTTGATGCCTCCCGATTTAAGCGCAGCTCTTTTGCATATTGCTGCAAATAAAAGACGCGCTTCATATACTCTCTTTTTCTCGTTAACGGATTCTCCTTCTGACGAATCATATAGCGCCACTTGTTCAACTTATTGGAGAATACCGTGCGGAGCACAAAGGTAACCAGGACAAATAAAATTGAAGTGACATCCTGGGTAATAAAAAATGTTCCGTAACAAAGAAGTACCGTAATCCCGGAAAAAATCATGCGGAGCAATTGTTCTGCCCGGCTGACAGCATTATCTGCCTCAGACACTGACAACATGAAGTTATTATAATACTCTACATTGTCATAGCAAGCCAGATCTACCGTTCCGGCCTTCTGATACAGCAGCTCCTTTAACTTTTTCTGCGCTATCGGCAGGTATTTCAATTTGATTCGCTGCTCATATAGATTACTGATGGCCGCAGCCGCAAAATCCAATGCCAGGAATAAGCCAACCACCCAAAGTACATTCTGATACGGTTTTCTCTGCTCGATAACATCCAAAATCAGGTACACGCAGACCGTCTGCTCTAAGAAATTTACCAGATTGTGTCGCACTGCCTCTATTACTATGCTGATTGCATACACCGGTGTTCCGCGAAACATAAATTGTAAAAGGAAGAAGTTATTGGAAACCATTCGCTTTGTGCTCATGCCTTTTGCCTTGTCTTGTTTAGCATTCATTGGACAGCACCTCCCTCTCTACAGGAAAAGCACAATAGTTTTGCTCCTGTACTCTGTAAAGCTCGGCATATTTTCCATGCTTTTTCATAAGTATCTGATGCGTACCCTCCTCCACGATTCTTCCTTTTTCCAACATAATCAAATGATCCGCTTCTTTCACACAGGACAGGCGATGTGAAATCAGTATCCTTGTCCTGTCGTCCGTCTCCTTTAGAATACCGGATAGCAGTTCATGTTCTGCTATGGGATCCAGGGCGGATGATGGTTCATCAAAGACTGTAACTTGTGCCGGTTTTGCAAAAGCCCGAGCCACCAAAACCTTCTGACATTCACCACCGGAAAGCAGTGTTCCGTTCTCGTCAAACTCCTTCGTCAGTTGGCTGTCTATCCCTAATGGCAGACTCTTAATCTTTTCATACACCCCTGCCTTCTGTAGCGCAGAGATTACCTCCTCGTCCGTCCCCTCTCTTCCCATCAACACGTTATAGCGGACCGTACCCGGAAACACTACACCATCCTGAAAGGCACAGGCAAACAGGCTACGATAGGCAGAAAGCTGATATTCACGTATATCTCGCCCATTGACCTGAATCACCCCTTCTGTAGGATCATATAGGCGCAATAACAGCTTTATGATTGTACTTTTTCCCGCACCGTTATGACCTACCAGTACCAGATTCTTTCCTGCCTCTATGGAGAAGGATACATCTGATAGTATTTGCTTTCCGTTAGAATAACAAAAACTAACATGCGAAAATTCAATGGACTTTATTTCAGAATCCGGTAAATCTCCGGTTCCATCCTCAGGTAACTGTTCCTCATAAGCAAGGAAATTACGATAGTTCTCCACCAACAGACTATTTTCCGTACCACGATTTATCGCATTAATTACCTGAACCCACACCCAAGATGCTGTCACCATAACACTGGTAAGTACCGCCATCTGTGAAAAGGTAATACCGGGTGCCTTAGGAACCAGCGCCTGATACGCTCCGTATAACAGGATTCCCTCAAAAATCACGATATAGGAAAAGAAATATTGGAACATCCCCAACAGAAAGGCACGTTTGAAATAGGGTCTCCAAATCCCTGATTTTCCTTCCGTTGCCTGGCCATATTGTTCCTGAACCACTCGAAACACCTTGGACAGACGAAATTCCTTTGCATATTCTTTCAAGTACATGACTCTATTCACATAGGCCAGCTTTCTGTCATACGGTACACCGTCCTGATACCGTTCATAAAAAATCTTGTTCATCTTGGGGGCAAACAGAAAATTGCCAAGTAATGGAGCTATTAAAAACACGATTGTCCAAGGGTCGATTTCCACCATGGTATAACAAGCCAGTATCCCACCCATGGTTCCGCAAATAACCGTACTCATATTATCCACACACTGACACAGCTTGTTGCCCATATCATCAATGGCAGTAGAAAATTTATCGTAGAACTCCCTATTTTCATAACATCCGATTTCCACATTTTCTGCCTTTTTATATACTTTTTTGTATAGCTCATGAAAGATTTTCACATCCCAGACCGGAAACAGTACATTGTTACAATAATATAAGAAAAACTCCAACACCAGACTAACCCCACCGATGACTCCTACTGCAAGCAGTATTTCACTCAGTGCTTTTTCCTGTTCCAGTGCGTCCAGAATAAACCGGACAAAGAACGCACTATAAAACACCCATAGCAGGTACTCAATCAGACGTTTCACTATGGAACACACCACTCTCTGTTTGGAAATCGTCATCATTTCCTTCATGGCGTAAAGGTTATTGAGTATAATTTTTCCTGTAAAACTTTTTTTAAGATGCATTGCGTGTATATTCCTCCCTCTGTGCCCGTTCACAGAGAAAGAAACATCACAATTTTGCATATACGAAATACAACCCCGATGTCTTTACTGCAAAAGGCTCCTCTGAATCAAAGTAATCTTTTGTTCTCTTATAATAATCCACATATTCTAATGCCCGGTGATATCCGGCACCCCGGATTGTAAAAAATCCGGCTCCCTCACGGAAAGAATCCTCATGTTCATATACATAACGAAAAATAGCATTTTCGTCTTTTTTCGCTTTATCCATGGGGTCATACACAATCACCTTATCACTGATGCGAACTTGCACATCCTGAAAACCTGCTTTTTTCAGCAGATACGGAAGTTTTGTCCCCATCCTGTAATCTCTTTCCTTGTGACAGACCTCACTCTCCCAAATCTCCGTAAAGTCAGGTCGGCGCATTCCGTTTTCCTCTTTTTCAAGGCCTGAAAAATACCCTGCCTGTTCCACTTCCATATTGGAATCAATCAGTATAATGATTCCGCCCGATTTTAAAGATGCCTTCATTTTTTCTATCATTTGTTCCGGATGTCTGATATAGGACATCAGATACAGTGCCACCACAATATCATATTTTTTCTTCGGTTCATACTCATAAATATCCTGCTTCAAAAACATATGGGCATACGGCGTTTCAGCAAATAACTGTTCTGCTTCCGACAGTTCCTTCTCATCCAATTCAATCCCGGTATAACGACTCCCCTCCGGCAGCAATTGCATAAATTTCATCCCCAAATAGCCAAAGCCGCAGCCAAACTCTAAAAGTTCCACCGGATAGGTAAGCTTCCACACATCTTTAACCAGGAAGGAAAAATAATCCTCGTTCCAATAAAGAGTCTTCCATATCTTGAATAATTCTCTGTTTGTATTCCAGTAATCTACGCCGTCAAATTTGCGCCAATCCGTCTTTTGTTCCATGGGCTGTAATCCAAGAAGTACATCTGCACTCACTTCAAACAAATCAGCAAGCTTCGGGATGTTCGTAATATCCGGCATATTCACACCGTTCTCCCATTTACTTATAGTCTGGAAGGAAACCTGCATTTTCTCTGCCAGTTCCTTCTGCGTCATCCCACGCTGTTCACGCAATTCCTTAATGCAAAGCTTCACTTGCCTTCCCATGAACCTTACCTCCTTTGTAGTATATCTGTTTTGATAATTGCATACAATAACGGCATTCGTTACAACAATTCGCTTTAAACGCGAATTGTTTTGAAGGATTCACTGTCATTATCACAAATGTTTTTCCACAACACGCTGGCTGTACCCTTCACGGCTTCCTCGCACCAGCTGCTTTTATCTGTAAATGGTGTATTCCAGGCTGCCGCCAATCGCTCTTTTCGATTTATCAGAAGCATACAGGCTCCTGCACCCTCATGGTAGATTGTTCGTTCTCCCACTGTCCACTGTGGCTCATAACCGGGGACATAGACCGGACATCCTGCTCCATACCCCACCGGCTTTCCACTATGATCCCAACAATAATCGCGAATATTAGGCGACAGACAATTCGTCTCCAACAGTTCTATGGATTTTTCTGAAAGGACTCTTTTTCCTTTATACACACCACTTTCTGCAAGCATGATACCAAACTGCACCAGTTCTTCCAAGGGCGTAAGGAGTCCCCAGGCAGTCTTTGGAATCTCTTCCCAAATCAAATCCATGTTTTGATTCCAATGACTGTTGGTCATTTCACAGGGCAAAAGAATATGCTTTCTCATATATTCTTCCGCCTTGCACCCGGTTACTCGCTGTATAATCTCGCCCAAGACACAAAAGCCCGCCTTGGAATATTCCCATTTTGTACCCGGCTCAAAGAATAAACCTTTTTCTAAGATAGCCGGAATCCAGGTTCCTTTTATGTCTGCCGGGTTTACATGAGCTTCCCAATCAAGTTTTCTCTCGGGAAAGGCATCCTGCAACGCCGCAAGTCCGGAGGTATGGGTCAACAGATGCAGTATTGTAATTTTCGAAAAAGGAGATTTCCTAAACTTCGGCAGAAAATCTGCCACCGAAGCTTGAAGCGAAAGTATTCCTTTTTCCTGTAACTGTAATATAGCCACTGCTGTAAACAGCTTCGTAACAGACTGCGTATCCACAAATGACTCCGCAATTCCTACCACGCCATCAGCCACAATATTACAACATAAGGCCACACGATACCTTGCACCGTGTAGCCTCTTGTTATCTGTTAATGTCTGCAAATGCAGTTGCATTGCTCTATCAAGTTTATTTTTACTTTCCATAAATATCCTTATTCGATGTATTTTACCAAATTATTTTTGCTGAATTGACTTTTTCTTCCAAATATACTACCCCAAGTACCGTATTCGGGTGGTAAAGAGTCCTCTTAACCACCTCGAATTCCCCTGGTTCTTTTGCTTCCAAAAAAATTTGAACCCAGAACCTTTTATTTTCTACATACATAAAGATAGCTTGCAAATGTTTAAGAATTACCGCTTTCTCTATTATACCAATATTACGCCTATAGCATCTCTTCTAAAATCATTTCTGCTTACATTTAATGTTACTTAATGCTTCTAATATCTCTTCTCTTGTAACTACCAACTCACAAATCTTTTTTTCTTTTTCGTCGCTTCCAAGCGTCATTACATCTAATGAAATAAATTCTCCACCTTCTAACTTTGTAGATTCTTCTGAAAACCTTATCCATCTATCAGAAATCTGACAGCTTACAGAAGTTTTGCCTCTTTCATTTTTCAGTATTTGTGTAAAAGTAATTGGAAACTTTTTAATATTACTCATAATCTCGTACCTCCATTAAATCAAATAATAATAACTCAATGCATCCTTAATATACGCACCTTCTCTTGCGAGCACTGTTTCGCTTCTGGCGTACAGCTCATCGAAGAATACTATGAACTGATACACATTATCACCGGATATCGTTTCCTGCCTAATATTATACAGTCTTGTCACTACAGCTTCAATGGAATCTTTCACCACTGTTTTTTCATATATTCTATTTTTCCTTGTAATGACTTAATGGCGTTTTCCTTTGATTTGATTATACTAGATAAACCTAGCGCATTCAAAAGTTTTCTGTCTATTTCACAAAAAATAAACCTCGGTAGAAAACTTTACCGAAGCTTACTATTAATCCATTATTATACTTATCATATGAAATAATTCTTTCAATCCAACCATTTCTATACCACATATTGGTCAGCAGTACACTAGGGCACCTAGGGATTCGGGATTCGCATGAGCTTCTCAAAATACCTTTTCCTGTAACCTTCCTTTGTGATTATTTCTCTTTAATATACTTGATATCAACAGCTTTCTACAATCTTCATTTTTCTTCTTTTTCTCAAATTGACAACCACATAATTATCATCTATAATATTTCTATTACATCTGTAAGATTTAGAGAAGGATTTGAAATGAATGATTTACCACAGATTTCTGAAGCTGAATTTGAAGTTATGAAAATCGTATGGAAA
>CAMAHO010000113.1 GCA_945834545.1 uncultured Lachnospiraceae bacterium
TGGGCTATACAGCTAATCTAAAGGATTGGGCGGAATTTATCAGAAGAACACCGGATGAGTATGCGAGTTGGATTGAAGGGGGAGCCAAAGAAGGTGAAATATTAGAACTGCGAATATTGGAGGATTTAGTGAAGACTACGGACAAAAAAATATTTGTGGATACAAATATTTCTTTAGAAACACTTAAGAAAATTTCAGATAGAGACCATGTTATGATTATGTTGGCAGACTCGGAAGTCTCCGTATCAAGGTTTTTTGACAGACCGGATAAGGAGAAACAGTTTCTTTATCAGCTGCTGTTAAAGGAAGAAGATCCGGAGGCTGCCTTAGCAAATTTTCGGAGGTGCTTAGAAAAGGTCAATTCTTGGGAAAATTACAATAAGTTTCTTCATTCCGGTTTTCAGGTGGTATTGAGAGATGAGAGCAGAAGCATTGAAGAAACCATGCAGTTGGTGGAGAACTGTTTGAAATTATAACCAGTGATTATTTATGGATGATAAGATATTACAGCTGGAGTGGATGGGTAAGGTTGGTGAAATAGGTGCTTGTAACGGGCATATTCCAATCTATTGTATGGAATACAAAGGAGAGAAAAATCCCATTCATGATAAGATAGAGAGACAAGTATGACAGAGGATATAAAAAACCAAACATCAATACAGCGCAAATTATGGGAAGAACAGGACCTTAATTATAAGGAGTTTCAGGCCCCTTTAATTCCTAACATAGACAAAGACCAAATTATTGGAGTGCGGACGCCGAAGCTTAGGAGCATGGCAAAAGAAATCTTTCGGGGAGAGGAAAGAGAAAGAGAAGAATTTCTGAATGCATTGCCCCATAGGTATCTGGAAGAAAACTTACTTCATTTTTTCATAATTGCTCAAATCAAGGAGTATGAGGATTGCGTGAAGGAAGTGAATCGCTTTCTTCCCTATGTGGACAATTGGGCGGTATGCGACCAGTCAAGCCCAAAGTGTTTCAAGAAAAATCACGATAAACTAATCGTCGATAGTAAACAGTGGGTGCAAGCCTCCCATATCTATACAAAGCGCTTTGGCATACGGATGCTGATGAATGAATTTCTGGATGCCGATTTCAAACCGGAATATTTGGAATTGGTAGCATCCTTAGAAAGTGACGAATACTATCTGGACATGATGATAGCGTGGTACTTTGCAACTGCACTTGCCAAGCAATATGATGCAGCAATTCCTTATTTGGAAGACCATCGTCTTTCCCCATCGATACATAAGAAAACCATACAAAAAGCAGTTGACAGTTTTCGTATCTTGGAAGAGAGGAAGCAGTATCTAAAAAGCCTGCGTGTGAAATAAGCGGAAATTACTCTTCCCAAGGCCGCAGCAAATGCTACTCCGATAGAATAAAAATGTATTCCAAGTGAGGTAGAATAAAAGGTGTTGTCTTCCCCAGAAATGGGTGGAAGATAACACTTTCTCTGTTTTCATGGTTGGCATAGGATGACAGACAATGATATAATACACTATGAGAGTTTGCATTGGTATTAGCAGAAGGGGATACAATATGAGTATGATATTTAAACCGGGAGATATACTGAGCAAAGATATACGAACAGACAAAGGCATATTACTCATTCCGCATGGGACAAGACTGACAGTAGATATGGTCTCAAAATTGAAGAAATTTTCTATCAATGAGATGGGTATTGCTAGCGAACGTCCACCGGTTGGCTTGAATCCGATTTCAGATCATAATATTTCTGCTCAATTTACTAACAACGATGCCAAATTAACCAAGATTGCGGAAAAAGTAGAATCTGTAAAACAAATATTTGCAGATAATATGAATCCAAAGGAAATAGAGACGATAGCCTATGATACCGCATCTGATATTGTGGAAGAGATTGTTGAATTAGACGGAGAAACCAATATATGTATTAACGATTTACGAACCAGTGACGAATATACATATCAGCATAGTGTGGATGTATCTATCCTGGCAACCATGCTTGGAAAAAATATTGGACTGCCTAAAAAGTATTTAAGTGAGTTAGCTCAGGCAGGATTGTTGCATGATATAGGGAAACAACGCATTCCAAAAGAGATTCTTAACAAACCCACGCGTCTTACGGATGATGAAATAGTTATTATGAGAACACATAGCATACTTGGCTACGAGATTGCAACGAAGATGCAGCATATCTCGAACGATGTCAAGAGAGCTATTTTGCAGCACCATGAGAAAATAGATGGAAGCGGATACCCTTATGCGGTTGATCCTTCAGAGTTAGGTCTATATGAAAGAATAATCAGCATAGCAGATATATATGATGCGTTAACACATAAGAGATGTTATAAACCACCATTAACCAGCGTGGAAGCTTTTGGTATTATGACAGATGAACTTTCTGCTTTTGACAGGAACATTTTTGTTGAATTTTTCAAACATATCACATTTTATCCGCTGAACAGTAAAGTGATTCTGACAGATGGCAGTGTTTGGACGATTGTGGATAATAAAAATGCCAGACTCCCCAAGGTTATGGATGAGTATGGTCGTGTACTGGATTTGACGACAAGTAATCTGAAGGTATATGGTGTGTATTCTGACGCAATGATGGCGAAATGGCAAAGTTTCCATGCATAATATACACGGAGGGCGTGACATAGCGTATGAAAAACGAAAACAAGAAACGCCATACAATGGAAAAAAAGCGGTGGATACATATTTATTCAGTCGTATTGATTGCGGCGCTTATTTTGGTGTGTGCGACTACCATGTGGTTTCGCAGCACCCGTCAGTCTTCTGAAAAGACCGTGAATGATATGGTCCGATTCTATCTTACCGAGATTGCCGAGCGAAACTCCGGTGCGATTCTCTTTGAACTAGACAAACGGGTAAGCCAGATACAACGGGTAACGGATGTGTTAAGTCAGGAAGACCTAAGGGATGAGCAGTGTATAAGAGATTTTGTGGAGACGGTGCAGCAGATTAGCGGATTGGATTTGTTTGCTCTGGTGGATGAACAGGGCATGGTCTATACCGAGGATAGTACCTTCTTAGGTACAACGCAGTTTCACTTCCTGTCAAAACCCATTACGCAGCCAAGGGTTGATGTGGAAAATAGGGATGAAAACAGTCCTATGATAATCATCGCGTCACCTATTACCAGCCCCGAAGGCTCAGAGATTCCCATGGTGTCCTGCTTTACCGGGCTGACCATAGAAAACTTAGTTTCCACTATGGAGCTCAATGGTACGGATAATAAGACCGTTTGTCGTCTGTTTAGCGGCGATGGAGTGAAACTGTTGAATGTCTCTGCGGAGTATCCCAATAGTCGAAATTTGTTTGATGTCTGGGAGGAAACGGCAAGGTTTGCTCCGGGCTATAGCCTGGATAAGATTCGCCAGGATTGGGAAACCGGTCAGAGTGGCTATGCGGTGTACTCCGTGGAAGAGGCCGGAAACACCTATATGTACTATAGACCAATTGCTCATATGGGCTTGTATTTCACTGTGGCGATGCGCGAAAGCAATATCAATGCGATTGTGAAGGCCGGTACTCAGCGTATGCTGGGTTACAGTATCTGGTATTGTCTCGTGGTGGTAGCATTGCTGTGTGGCATTCTCTTCATGGTGATCAAGCTGTTCCGCATAGAACGGCAGAACCAGTTGGAAAAGGAACAGCTAAAGATTGTGGGAGCATTGAGCAGTGAGTATGTGGATGTGTTCCTGGCAGATCTGGAGAAGGATGAATCCACCACTATTAAAAGCTCCGGACAAATGATAGCTCCGGAGAAGAGAATGACGCGTTCTTATCGGGAAGTATGGAACTATTTTGTGGATCGCTACGTTTTCAAAGAGGATGCAGAAGAGGTGCTTAATACGATTATGCCGGATAGACTCAGTGCCCTGATGACGGGTTTGTCAGAGTATGATCTGGATTTCCGACTGCAAAGAGAGGATGGCATCCACTATTGCCATGCCAAATATGTCCGTATGGAAACCGGAGAAGATCGATTTATTGCAGGTCTTCGCAATAACGATGCTCAGGTTCTGGCGGAGCAGGAACGACAGAAGATATTGCAGGATGCATTGACAGAGGCGCAGCACGCCAACCGTGCAAAGACAACCTTCTTAAACAACATGAGTCACGATATACGTACCCCTATGAATGCTATCATGGGCTTTACCAACATTGCTCTCAAGCAACAGCCAAATCCTGAGGTCAAGGACTGCCTTGATAAAATCAGTGAAAGTTCGGAGCATTTGCTGACTATGATAAACGATGTTTTGGATATCAGCCGTATTGAAAGCGGGAAAATAAAGTATACGCCTGTCCCGGTAGATATTTCTACGGTAACAGATGTGGTGTTAGATATTACCAATGGATTCCTGCTCAACCGTGACCTGACCTTCAAGATCTGCAGGACAAAATTGGAACCCCCCTATGTGTTGGCAGACCCGGTACGGATACGGGAGGTTTTGGTGAATATTCTCAGCAATGCGGTGAAATACACTGACGATGGCGGCACCATTTGCTTTGAAACCGCTTACCAAGTGGATGCAGATGAAAAGCATTTGGTAATGCGCTATCGCATTTCTGATACCGGCGTAGGTATGAGTGAGGACTTTTTAGGGCGGATATTTGATGATTTCACCCAGGAGGAGAACGGGGCGAGAACGCAGTACAAGGGTACCGGCCTAGGTATGGCCATCACAAAGCAGTATGTGGATATGATGGGTGGTACTATCGTTGTGGAGAGCAAAAAGGGTGTTGGTTCTACCTTTACCGTGGAGCTTCCTATGGAGTTTACTACGAAAGAAGCTGCTGTAAAGCAGGAGTTGCCGCAGAGAAGAGAGAGACTGAATGGAGTTCGTGTGCTGATAGCGGAAGACAATGAACTTAACGCAGAGATATCGATGATTCAGTTGGAAGACTTGGGAATGAAAGTGACCCGCGCCGTCAACGGCAAACAGGCAGTAGAATGTTTTGTGGGCAGTCCAGAGGGAACCTTTGATGTGATTCTTATGGATATTATGATGCCTTTTATGAACGGCTATGAGGCTACCAGGGCAATTCGAAATCTCAAGGAGCGCCCGGATGGGAAAACCATTCCTATCATTGCTCTGACAGCAAACGCCTTTGCTGAAGATGTGCAAAACTCCTTAGAGGCGGGAATGAATGGACATTTGTCAAAGCCCATTGTGATAGAGGAGGTTGTGAAGACCATTCTGTGCAATTTGGACAGATGATAGTAGGGGGAGGATGTATGAATCCACAGTTTATTCTGAAGGGCTCTGTGGTCTATTCTACAGACAAAGACCATATTAAAAGCATAGAACAGGGCTATGTTGTCTGTGACAAGGGGATTTGCAGGGGTGTATTTCAGCAGATACCGGAGCAATACCGTGACTTTCCCCTGTTGGACTTTGGGAATCAGTTAATTTTGCCTGGTATGACAGATTTGCATGTACACGCTCCGCAATATACCTATCGCGGCTTGGGCATGGACTTGGAGCTGCTGCAGTGGCTTTCTACCTACACCTTTCCGGAGGAGGCCAGGTATCAGGATATGTCCTATGCAAAAGAGGCATACAGCTATTTTACACAGGATTTGAAAAGAAGCTATACCACCCGGGCGGTAATCTTTGGGACGATTCATAATGAGGCCACCATAGAGCTGATGGACCAATTGGAAGCAACCGGTCTGGTCACCTATGTTGGTCGCGTCAATATGGACCGTAACGGTGGAGAAAACTATGAAGAAGCCTCCTGGGAGGCCTCCTTACAGGATACGAAGGAGTGGCTGCAGGCCGTTAAAAACCGGTATCAGAATACAAAGCCGATTTTAACACCCCGCTTTATTCCCACCTGCTCAGATTCATTGATGAAGGGTCTGGGGGAGCTTATGCAGGAGAAGGGCTTGAGACTACAATCCCACTTATCGGAAAATCTGGATGAGATTGCCTGGGTAAGGGAATTGGTGCCGGCCTCGGATTGCTACGCTAACGCATATGAAATATTCGGAACCCTGGGAAATAAGGAATTCCCTGTGGTTATGGCCCATTGTGTATACAGTGATGAGAGAGAAATGGAGATACTAAAGAGGTATGGAGTGTTTGTTGCCCATTGTCCCTCATCCAATGTAAATGTTTGCAGTGGATTGGCTCCTGTGAAGAAACAGCTGGAATATGGCTTAAGGGTTGGCATAGGCACGGATGTGGCGGGTGGCTCGTCTATCAATATGTTAGCCGCCATGTTGACAGCTATACAGGTGTCCAAAATGTATAATCGGGTGATAGACAGAGAATGCCCTCCCCTTACCTTTGAAGAGGTTTTCTATCTGGCTACCTTAGGTGGTGGAGCATACTTTGGCAAGGTGGGAAGCTTTCAAGAGGGCTATGAGTTTGATGCTCTTGTGATAGATGATTCGAAGATAAAATCCACGCGCTCTTTGACTCCCAGAGAGAGGGCAGAGCGCATGGTGTATATGAACGAGGAATGTATGATTACGAAAAAGTATGTAAGGGGCGTGGAAATCTAAGCTACCACTCATACTCCTTTAGCCAGTTGTGTACCAGGGTAATCCAGGGCTCCACACTTGGTTCCACACCGTAATCGCCTACCTGTGTCAGCTTATTGGCCAGACTCAGGCCGTGGCCTCCCTTTGTAAAGAGATGATAGTCCACAGGGATGTGATGCTTTACTAGCTCAGCTACTAAGAGCAGGGAGTTTTGACAAGGAACCAGGCCATCCTCAAAGGTGTGCCAGACAAACGTTTTTGGGAACGCCTCTGTGATGCAGCGTTCCAGGGAAAGAGAAGCTTTTTTGCTTTCGTATTCCGTGCCCAACAGGTGACGGAAGGAGTCTTGATGGCCGTATTCTCCGGAGGTAATGACAGGGTAGCCTAAAATCATGCCGTTTGGCTGCAATACAGCGCTGTGGCAGCCAAGGCTTTGGGACACGAAGTCCTGGTTCCAGAAACAACCATAGTTTGCTGCCAGATGCCCGCCTGCGGAAAAGCCGGCTAAGTAGATGGCATCTTTTTTGAGACCAAAAGGTTCGGCGTTTTCCCGCAGGTAGGAAATACTTTTTCCAACCTCCAACAGTGCAGTGGGATAGACAGCCGGGTCTACCGAGTAACGAAGAACAGCGGCGTGATAGCCAAAGGCTAAAAACTGCAAGGCAATGACTTCTGCCTCTCGGTCAGAGGTCATCTCATACCCCCCTCCCGGGCAGATTAGAATACAAGGTCTCTCTGAGATTTGGATTTCCGGTGATTTGTCATGGATATACAAGGAAAGGGCGGCATACGCCTGAGAACCCTCACAGTGTAATGGCAATGTTTCCTGATACATAGTCGTAACCTCCAATTTGAGATATAGAAAATGGGTAACAGTTCAGCCATATCGGGTACCACCTCCAAATTATGCTTGCATAAATTTGGAGGTGGTATCCGATATGAGCTAAGCGCCAATCAATGAGCAAAGTTAGCTGCGTAGCAGCGAGAAAGCACCGAAGGTGCGACTTTGCGAATGGCGCGGCTGAACTGTAGCGAAAATGGATACGAAATTAAAGAAAAGTGTTTCCATTTCTTTCTAATCCAAGTATACTCTAAAGAAGATGAAT
>CAMAHO010000114.1 GCA_945834545.1 uncultured Lachnospiraceae bacterium
TAGAAAATCACCAAGTTTTCTACCAGTTCCCCTCCGGACAGCACAGATTTTTCTTAGCTGCCCTGATTTCCACATAACAGCCGCAGCTTCTGCACATACCCGTCAAGAGTAATTCACAGGCTTCGCATAGCTCCAGGCGTCTCTCGTACTCCTGAGGCGGGACTTTACTATCCGGTGCCATTTGTTCTAAGTGAGCCTTTATCACCTGATACAAATCCTCTTCCTCTTGCATCTGCCTTATCAGACATTTCTTACAAAATCTCAGTTCCTCCATGTAAACCTTCTCGCAATTTCTATTTTATTGCCCCAAATCCGTGGTGGGCATGATTTCCATAATGTCATTTCGTTCTCGCCACATCTATGTATGGTCTTACCGGTACTAATGTATCTTACACTCCGGATATCTCTCTGTAAGCTCTATGGTTTTTTGCAGGATTTTGTTACACCATACTTCCGTGCCTTCAAAATCTCTTCCATAGGTACTGAGAATCTCCTGTCCCGCATCCATTGCCCTATCATACTGTTCCTGAGTAAGCTCTCCCTCCTGGTATGCTTTGAACAATTCGTCCTCGTCATCAAAACAAGCATCTCCTTTGGGGCTCAAAATAACATCCAGATACATATCCTCAAAGATTGCCACCAAATCCTCTTCCGCATAAAAGAAACGATTTATGACATCGCAATAGATAACAGAGATGGAATAAGGATACTTCACCCCTTGGATTTTCTTTTTCTTCCGAGTGTACTTAGCTGTTATTACACAATTTTTCCCGTCAGGAATCAGCTGTAGCCAAAACATCCCCTTGCCACATACAGGAGTCTTTTTATTCTTTTCCAAATTCCAATATTGTTTTTTACCGGAGAGAATGTAAATCAGACCTACCAATCCGTGAAATTCCTCTGTATCTACTCTAACCTGGTAATAGGGGAATCCTTGAAATCCCCAACTGTCTCTGTCTAATCTTTTTTGTTTCATGTTTTTCTTACCTATTATCTTTCCACCCCTCCACAAAATGGGGTTTGATTTTTCCATCTATCACTCTCCCATTCTCAATCTGATGGGTTTTCTTATTTGTTCTGTTTCAGTTTCTCTCAGATTACCTTTTATTGCTTCGACGCCAGATTTTTCTCTCCTCGGCCTCCTTGATCAGCTCTTCCCGGAAATCCGGATGAGCTATGGAAATCAAGGCTTCTGCCCTCTCCCAGGTGGAACGACCTTCTAGGTTGATGACTCCGTATTCGGTTGCCAGAAAGTACACCTGGCTTCTGGGGGAGGTAATGATATCCCCGTTAAACTGAGGGCGGATTCTGGAATGCACTACTCCGTGTCGGTCAGTGTGCGTAGAGGGCATACAAATAAAGGCCTTGCCACCCCTGGAGGCAGAAGCTCCTATGAGGAAATCCAGTTGTCCGCCTGTGCCACTGATTTGTCTGGAGCCGGAGCTTTCTGCCGCCACCTGACCGTACAAATCCACTGCCACACAGCTGTTAATAGAAACCATATTGTCAATTTGAGAGATGATGCTGGGGCGATTCACATACTCTAAGGGATAGGCCGCTATACCGTGATTGTCATCCAACCACTCATACAGCTCTTCTGAGCCCATGGCACAGCCAAACACTCCCTTTCCCCTGTCGATGCTCTTTTTCTTGTTTGTCAGCTTTCCGGAATTATGAAGGCTCAAATACGCATCTGTACAAAACTCCGTGTGCATTCCCAAATCCTTTAAATCAGATTCCGCAATCAGCTCGCCCAATGCATTGGGCAGGCTGCCGATACCTAACTGTAGGGTAACCCCATCCGTCAAATAAGGAATGATGTGACTTGCAATCACCCTGTCTCTGTCAGAAGGCTCTGCGGGCTTTACATATTCAAAAGGCGCGTGCTCTCCTTCCACAATATAATCTACCTCAGATATATGGATGCACTCATCATAGCCCCCGTGTACCTTTGGCATATTTTCATTGACTTCCAGGATAACAATATCAGCTGTTCTCACAATGGGAGCAGCCACCCCTGTATTCACAGAAAAATTAAAATACCCATGCTTATCCATGGGCGTCACGCTCACCATAACCACGTTAACATGCAAGAAAAATTCATAATAAGCCGCATTATTTTGAAATACCATTGGGATATAGAAGCACAAGCCTCTATCGCACAGCTTTCGTTCATAGGCGGAGCAATGCCAGCTGTGATAGGTAAAGTGCTCCTGACTGGGATCACATTCCGCTACGTGAATCGGGCCGGACAACAGATTCCCACGGATTTTTACATCCAGAAGCTCCTCTTTTCTCTTTGCCAGGGCCTCATCCAGCAATGTAGGTTTTCCCAGACTGCTGGTATAATCCACCCAGTCTCCGCTTTTGACCACACGAACTGCTTCTTCGGCTGTCCGTAGCTTAGCTTTATATTCTGCTGAGTAATCCTGTAGCATAGAACCGTCCTCCTTAAATCAGTCTTCTTAACCCTACATTTCACTTTATCACATCTAACGCATTCTCTCAACATTGTTTGTAACAGTTCAGTCATATCGAATAACATCTCCAAATTATGCTTGCATAAATTTGGAGATGTTATTCGATGTGAGCTGAGCGCCAATCAATGAGCAAAGTTAGCTGCGTAGCAGTGAGAAAGCACCGTAGGTGCGGCTTTGCGAATGGCGCGGCTGAACTGCTACCATTGTGTTACGGACAGGGTGAGCCATTGGGGACATTAAAAAAGCCGTTTTTTTCCGTCCCCCTGGCACATATTCTTTGATACATAAACTCCTTGCTTAGAATCTCCTATACCTTTATAATAGAGATATATGAAACGGATGGCCGCACTACATATTGCGAGACAGTTCCGGACTAACTATATCGGAGGATAAAATGAGCAAATTTAACGAACCCTTAGTAACACACATTTACACAGCAGATCCATCTGCGCACGTATTTGACGGAAAGCTTTACATCTATCCCTCACACGACTTAGTGCATGAGTGTGAGGACAACGATAACGGTGACCAGTACAATATGGAAGATTACCACATCCTTTGTATGGATGATGTGGATGCTCCCTGCAAGGATTGTGGCGAGGTTCTTCATATGAACGAGGTTCCCTGGGTGTCCAAGCAGATGTGGGCGCCGGATGCCGCTGAAAAAGATGGCAAGTATTATCTATACTTCCCTGCCAGAGATAGGAACGGTGAATTTCATCTGGGCGTTGCCGTCAGCGACAGCCCTGCGGGCAAATTTGTTCCTCAGCCGGACTACATTCCCGGCAGCTTTAGCATTGACCCGGCAGTTTTGATGGACGATGACGGTCAAGGCTACATCTACTTTGGAGGTCTCTGGGGTGGTCAGCTTGAGAAATGGCAGACAGGAAGCTTCCTGCCTAACGAGGAAGGTCCTAAAGGAGATGAGAAGGCTCTGGGTCCTCAGGTAGCACGTCTTTCCGACGATATGCTAACCTTCAAGGAAGGTCCTAAGGAAATTACTATTTTAGATGAAAACGGCGAACCTTTGAAGGCTAGTGATGAAGATAGAAGGTATTTTGAGGGACCCTGGATGCATAAATATAATGGAACCTATTATCTCTCCTACTCCACTGGTACGACCCATTACATTGTCTATGCTACCAGCGACAAGCCGGAGGGACCTTTTACCTATCGCGGCCGTATCTTAGAGCCTGTTATTGGCTGGACTACCCACCACTCCATCGTGGAGTTTAAGGGGAAATGGTATCTGTTCTATCACGACAGCTCCCTGTCCGGCGGTATCAACAGCCAAAGAAGTGTAAAATTCTGTGAGTTACATTATAACGAGGATGGCACAATTCAGACGATAAAGCCTTATGAAAATAACAACTGATTATCAAAATTTAAATCAATCGGATTATCAAAGCTTAAATCACACACCTGAAAATCACTCTCATCAGGTGACGGAACACGTATTTGAACATCAGGTCAAACGTTCTGTCCAAGGCGGAATGTCCGCCTTGGACAATAAGAATACCCCTGGTGTAATTTATCAGCCCTCCTTTTCCACACAAAAGGAAAAAGAGCCGGAAGAAAGCTTGCTTTCACAGGCTGTTCGTTCCGGCAAAGACTTTCTCAAGAAAATTTGGGGGCCTACCAAGGAGGAGCTTGCCCTCTCTCAAGAGAGAACTGTGGAGGCGGGTGCAGAGAAGCTAAATCCCTACCCTTCACAGAAAAGGAAAAATCCTTTGGCACCTTTTGTTCGTGAGTTTAAGAAACGGGTGATTCATGTCACCACAGGCTTTTTTCATTTTCAATCCGGCAGCTCCGGTCTCCCAAAGGAGAACAAGAAAAAGAAACCACCGGAACATGTTGTTGTTGAAAATGTAAAGCTGGAGCTTCATACAGATCCCACTTATTCCGAGCACTTGTTGGATTCCTACGACAGAACCGGTGCCTATGTCCCTTTAGCCTCCCAAGCACCAAAAAAAACATCCCAGGAGGAATAATGACGCGAAAGGAAGGTTTGTTATGGTGATTACGCAGACAAGAAATCAAAAGCCCACAGCATTGAGGCACAAACCAAGACCTTATTTATTAAAATGGCCATTTCTATTACTTTTCTCTTTGTTTTGATTATCGGCACAACAGCAACTGCCATCATTGCAAGCAAAAACAGTAAGCTTTTAACCTCCTGAAACGAAATGTCAAGGACTTTTTAGTCCCCCTACCATTCATTGCATGAAAAAAGCCACTGTAGATTTCTCCACAATGGCTCCAAAGTCATTTTTTATTCACTTTTGATTACCGGCAAACTCGTGCCCAAACTGAAAGTTTCGCTTGTTCGACAAATTTTGATTTTGCTTGGGTATATTATCTCCCAGAAACCTGATACCGCTGGTAAATGTATTTTCCGACAACAGCCAATACAACACTCAGCAGGATATATATTGCAGGAACAACCTGCCAGGATGTAAAACACTGACCGAACAGTGTAAGTGTTCTTAGATCAAAAACATTCCATTTGGACAGATAGGCCATCGGTGACCAATCCCACATCTGAGCCAAAATACGATATTGTTCCGGTACGGAAATCATTCCACCCAGAATAATGAGACCTGAAGATATAGCCAATGTTGCGACTCCGCTGTGAAGCAGCTCTGACAAAACCATGGCGAAAATGCCTGCTAAGATGGAAGTAATAATCAGAACCCCATAAGCAATCAGACAGGCTTCTCCCATAGTCAATGGGTAGGAATAAGTAGTAAAGTATATCTGCGCCGGGGTTTCAAATCCCTCTGCACCAAAAATGCTCAGACAAAGAATTATAGTTGTCAATGACATAAGCGTAGCAGTTGCCACGGAGATCGTAATCCCTGCTAATATCTTTGCCCAGTAAGCAGTCGTTTTTCCTTTTGCACTGCTCAACATCAGCTGGTCAGTTCTTCTGGTATGTTCCTCTGAAAACACGCTGGAAAGGCATATTGCGACAAAAAACAGCATGACTACACCGATAGTCAAAAAGGAATCCAGTGCAATTTCATAGCCTTCATCGTAATGATACGAAAATGGAATCGGTATCTGGTTTTCTTTATTTCTCCAGAATTCCTTTTCGCTTTCAGTCAAAGGGATTGCCTGCCACTTCTTTTCCAGAAGTTCCGTTCTTGCCATATACAAAGTATCTTCATCTACTTCCCAGTTGCGGATATCCGCCAACTCCATCCCAGTCCAGTTACGGAGCAAATTGAAGATATCGCTGTAGGGACGGGCATAAGTCTGATACTCCTGCGTCAATGTATATCGCTCTACACCCATTGGAATCTGCATATAGGCATCTACAGTTTCTTGAATCAACTTCTGGTCGATCTCTCTTCCCGAAAGGGCTTTTCTATAGACTTGATCCGTCTTGAAAATCTGATAGTGGCTTTCTACAGGTTCACCCTCCACATAATAGGTGCCAAACAGACCGGAAGTAACTGTGAATCCGATACAGAGCAAAGAAACCAGCGCAGTGATCCAAAGAAGTTTTCGTTTAGCGAGCTTTTTCAGTTCGAATTGATATAGCCTTCCCAAATTATTATACATTGTCGCTCACCTCCTCAAACTGCTTCAAGTAAAATTCCTCCAAATCACCGTTTTGATTGTCCCACTTTCCCTCAAAAATCAACTGTCCATCCTTCATCATTAGAACCTGATCGGCAATGTGTTCAATATCGGAAACGATATGTGTAGACAATAGAACAATGCTGTCTTTTCCAAGTGTTTCAATCAAATTTCTAAAACGCACTCGTTCTTTAGGATCTAATCCTGCGGTAGGCTCATCCAATATCACAAGTTTAGGGTCATTCAGAAGTGCCTGTGCAATTCCAAGGCGCTGCTTCATACCACCGGAAAAGGTCTTAATCTTTTTTCGTCCAACATCGTCGAGAGAAACAAGAGCCAGAAGCTCATTTGCTTTTCGTTTTGCCTGTGCTTTCGGAATCCCTTTCAATGCAGCGAGATAGAGAAGAAAATCCATCGCTGTAAACTCTGGATAGTATCCAAAGTCCTGCGGTAAGTATCCAAGGACAGCACGATATTGTTCTTCGCTGACATCGACTCCGTCAAAAGTAATGGTGCCACTGGTAGGCTTGAGAATACCGCACAGCATTCTCATCAGTGTGGTTTTTCCTGCACCGTTTGCACCCAGCAAGCCATAGACACCCTGCCTAAGTTTTACAGAGATACGGTCTACGGCGATTTTATTTTTATATTGTTTTGATACACGGTCTATGATAAGTTCCATGCTAATTCCTCCGTCTTTTTTATCATTGCAATACACTGTTTTCCATTTCCAAAGAGTAAAGCCAATGCAATTATCATCCATGCGGTAAGGCACTGTTCCTGGTAAATGAACGGGATAATATTGTGGGAAAGGAGCAAGGAAATACTAATTCCAACCGAGGTTCCAACACAGGCATACATTGCTTCCTGTCCTCTGAATTTTCTCACAATATATAATCCTATAAAGGTGGTTAAAAGGAATGGTGTGATAATGTATAAGGCAGCAGCAAATGGCGCTACCGTATCGTTCCATAATCCAATTGGAAGAAGAACGCCAAGAAGCAGTAAATCCATCAGTCCAAGGATCGCTAATCTTGCAAACATGACACTTCTTAATGAAAAACGTGTTGCCATTTCCAACTCAACCATTTTATAAAGTTCGGATCGTCCACTTTCTGAAATGATTGTCAGGGCCAGTAACGGAGTCAGACCTGAAATCAGCCAAAGCACTGTACCCGGCAAGAAAGCAAATCCTAAAATAGATACGACAAAAATCAGCGTGGAAACGCACCAAACCCATTTGCGAATGTAGCCCATTTGAGCGAACAGAAACTCATGGACGGGTATTTTGGGCAAATCCAGTTGCCGCAGAAAATCTCTTTTCCTTACTGGACGAGGGGCATCAAAAGCCTGCTTTAATTCATCTTTCCATTTATCCATGGTAATCCTCCTTTCGCAGTTCTTCACGAAATTTATTCGATGCAGATGTTATCTTACGATATATGGCAAACCTCGATAATCCGTAAATTTTACCAAGTGCTGAAACAGGAACTTCATTTACATATCTGAGTAACAGCAGTT
>CAMAHO010000115.1 GCA_945834545.1 uncultured Lachnospiraceae bacterium
CCTTCTGTGCCACCTTAATTTAACAAGAATTCATTTTGCGAACAAAATTTTGGGAGCAAATCCGCAAATTTACCCCTTAACTTGATGATTTGCACCTGACATAATGACATAGGAACAATCGCCTTTTCGTATGTACTATGGACTACTCGCCAGTCCTAGCCCCCAGATATTCTTTGATTTGTTCCATCTGTAAAGTTGCTGTTTCCCGTCCCATATCATAGACTTTTTTCAGCTTATCAGGATTCTTTTCAACCTTTCCTACCTGTAAGCTCTCCTTGGGTCGAATGACATATAATTTCCCCTGCTTTTCTTGTTGTTCAATATAAGCCAGGGTTTGGTTATAAACTATATGGCGATTCTCCATGGTTTCTATGAGTTTGGGATACTTCCTGTATTTTAAACGTATCATAGGCATAAGACTATTGGGCTTTTTCTGGTACCCTGCAGGCTGCGTAAGAACCACAACATTTCGTTCATACCCCATCTCTTCAAACTGTTTAATCGGTATCGAATCTGCTGCTCCTCCGTCCAGTAGCTTCCGGCCTTCTATTTCCACGATTTGTGATACCAAGGGCATGGAGGCAGAAGCCCGTATCCAGTCAAACCCGTGGTCGTCTTTTCCTCCATAGTTGTGATAGACGGCCTCCCCGGTTTCTATGTCAGTACATACCACATAAAAATCCAGGGGATTGCTCTGGTAGGTATCAAAATCAAACACATCGTATTTCAGTGGGACATCACCGTAGGCAAACTCTGTGTTAAAAATATTACCGGTTTTTATCAGACTCCCAATTCCTGCAAATCTCTTGTCATTGCAATACTTCATATTGTATCGAATGGCTCTTCCGATTTGCTTCGATTTGTAGTTGCAGCCAAAGGCGGCTCCGGCAGA
Source organism: uncultured Lachnospiraceae bacterium (assembly GCA_945834545.1). Classification (GTDB taxonomy): domain Bacteria; phylum Bacillota; class Clostridia; order Lachnospirales; family Lachnospiraceae; genus Acetatifactor. The sequence continues at coordinate 893 of CAMAHO010000115.1, forward strand.
AACCCCTATGATACCATCATAGGTAATACCGTTTTCCATCATCACATCCAAGACACCGGCAGTAAACATTCCCCGCATGGCTCCGCCTTCTAATACTAAACCTGTTTTCAATCTTCTCTCTTCTTTCTTTATAAACTGATGGCTTCCTTCATTTCCTTGACATAGTCTCCCACAGGACCGGGAGCCTCCTGTCCATACTGCTCTATTATTTTGATAATGGCAGAACCCACGATGACTCCATCCGCTATCTGAGACATCTTCTTTGCCTGCTCCGGCTTGGAAATACCAAAGCCGATAGCGCAGGGAACATCCGTGTTTTCCCTGATGACGCGAACAATGGAAGCCAAATCCGTGGTAATCTCACTCCTGGTCCCTGTCACTCCAAGGCTGGATACTAGGTAAATAAAGCCTTGGGCCTCCTTTGCAATCATAGCGATTCTGTTTTCAGAGGTGGGTGCAATGAGGGAAATCAAGTCCACTCCATATTGGTTACACAGCGGCTCAAATTCCTCTTTTTCCTCAAAAGGCAAATCCGGCAAAATCAATCCATCCATACCAATCTCCTTGCAGGTGGAAATGAATCGCTCTGCTCCATATGAGAATACCACATTTGCATAGGTCATGAAAACCATGGGAATCTTCACATCCAGACGCAGCTCACGAACCAGGTCAAAAATCTTGTCTGTAGTCACTCCTGTGCTTAAGGCTCTCAGATTGGCGCCTTGAATAACCGGTCCTTCTGCTGTAGGGTCGGAAAAGGGAATTCCCAGCTCTATCAGGTCCGCCCCGTTTTTCACTGCCTCACGCACTACCGCCTTGGTGGTTTCCAAATCCGGGTCCCCGCAGGTAATAAATGGAATAAATGCTTTCTTATTTTGAAATGCCTCACTAATTCTACTCATGGATATCCTCCCCTCTGTATCTGGCAATAGCTGCACAGTCCTTATCTCCCCTGCCGGAAATTGTTACCACAATGATTTTATCCTTATCCAGAGTGGGGGCATATTTCATAGCATAGGCCACTGCATGGGCAGACTCAATGGCGGGAATGATGCCCTCAGTCTTAGCCAGATACTCGAAAGCCTCTACTGCCTCATCATCTGTCACCGGAACATAGCTTGCCCTGCCCATATCGTGCAGATAGGCATGCTCGGGACCCACACCGGGATAATCCAAGCCCGCCGAAATAGAATAAACCGGAGCAATCTGTCCATATTCATCCTGGCAGAAATAGGACTTCATTCCATGGAAAATACCCACTCTTCCGGTATTCACTGTTGCTGCGGTCTCGAAGGTATCAATTCCTCGCCCTGCTGCCTCACAGCCGATTAACCGAACCTGTTTGTCCTCAATAAAGTGATAGAAGCTGCCAATAGCATTGGAGCCTCCTCCTACACAGGCAATCACAGCATCCGGCAATCTCTGCTCCTTCTCCAGTATCTGCTGCTTGATTTCCTTGGAAATCACCGCCTGAAAATCCCGGACAATGGTGGGAAACGGATGAGGGCCCATAACAGATCCCAGACAATAGTGGGTGTCTTCGATACGTGTGGTCCACTCTCTCATAGCTTCCGACACGGCATCCTTCAAGGTCGCAGTCCCTGAGGTAACCGGCACAACCTCCGAACCAAGCAGACGCATACGATAGACATTGAGTGCCTGGCGCTTGGTATCCTCCTCTCCCATAAACACAACACATTCCATTCCCAACAGTGCTGCTGCCGTAGCCGTAGCTACGCCGTGCTGTCCAGCACCGGTCTCGGCAATGAGTCGGGTTTTTCCCATTTTCTTGGCAAGCAGTGCCTGACCTAAAACATTATTGATTTTGTGAGCTCCTGTGTGGTTTAAATCTTCTCGTTTCAGATAGATTTTTGCTCCGCCCAAATCCTTGCTCATTTTTTCTGCATAATATAGCCTGGAAGGTCTCCCCGCATATTCGTTAAACAGTTCGGTCAGTTCTCTGTTGAATTCCGGGTCATTTTTGTAGTGATTATAAGCTTTCTCCAATTCTATCACTGCGTTCATCAGTGTCTCAGGAATATACTGTCCACCATGAATCCCAAATCTTCCGTTTTGATTTGTCATAACTTTTCCTTTCTTCTCTCAATCGACCTTATATTTTCTCACGGCAGCAACAAAGGCTGTCATCTTTTCTTTGTCCTTGTGTCCCACTGTCTCGATTCCTGAGCTCACATCCACTGCATAGGGATGTATCTGCCTAACCGCCTCGCCTACATTCTCCGCATCCAACCCGCCGGCCAAGAAAAAGGGACGCCTGATTTCCTTGGTCAGACTCCAGTCAAAAGCCTTGCCGGAGCCAGCGCCGGAATCTACCAGCACAAAATCGGCACTGCACTCTTCAATGCTCTCAACATCCTCTCGCCCGGAGATGACAAAAGCCTTTATAATTGGTTTGTCTGTCAGGCATCGCAGGTGCTATATATATGCTTCGTCTTCCCTTCCGTGAAGCTGAGCTATGTCGATAACCCCTTTGTTTAACAGCTCCGCCACTTGCTCCATAGGAGCATCCACAAAAACACCCACAGCCTGGATTCCGGGGGCCAACCTTTTTTTTAGTTCCCCGGCTGTTTCAGGAGTCAGAAAGCGCTTGCTCTTTTTGGCAAACACAAAGCCGATATACTCAGGCTTTAATTCATTGACAGCATCCATGGTATCCAATTCTGTGATTCCGCAAAGCTTTATTCTAGTCACGATACACCTCTTAACCGATTCAGCATCTCTTTCTTATCAGCTGCTCTCATAAGAGCCTCTCCAATTAACACAGCGTCCGCGCCCATCTGCTTGATTTTAGCAATATCTCCTTCGTCCTTCACTCCACTCTCAGACACAAAGAGCACATTATCCGGAATCAAATCCCGCAGTTTTCTGCTGTTCTCCGTATCCACCGTGAAATCCTTCAGATTTCGGTTGTTGACTCCCACAATCCGTGCCCCGGCTTCTACCGCCATCTTGGCTTCACTGGCATCATGCACCTCCACAAGAGCGGACAAGCCAAGGGTCTGGCAGACAGAAAGAAAATCCTCAAGCTGTTTTTCTGATAGGATAGAACAGATGAGAAGGACGGCAGAGGCCCCCAGCACCTTCGCCTGATAAATCTGGTATTCGTCCACCGTAAAATCCTTTCGAATACAAGGAACAGCTACCGCATCTGCTATCTCCTGTAAATACCGGTCCGACCCTAAAAACCATTTCGGCTCAGTCAATACAGATATACAGTCAGCTCCGGCTCTTTCATAGTCCCTTGCAATATCCAGATACCGGAAATCGGGCTCAATAACGCCTTTGGAAGGGGATGCCTTTTTGCACTCACATATGAAGCTAAGGCCTTCTCGTCTCAAAGCCTCCTCAAAGGCAAAACCTCCTCTTATGGGGGAGCCCATTTCCAAAGCCATAACCTTCATAATGTCCGGTGCAATTTTCTTTTTATCTGCCTCTACCCGATATCTTGCATATTGGGCAAGCTCCTCTAATATGGTCATTACACTTCCTCCGGTCTGTTGCTAACCTCTATGAATTTTTCCAGAATCTCAAGTGCTTTTCCGGAATCAATGATATCTGCAGCCAGCTTGATACCGTCTTTCATGCTGGCTGCTTTTCCACCAATGTAAAGTGCAGCCCCTGCATTCAGTAAAACCGCATTTCTTTTGTGTCCCTTTTCGCCTCCTAAGACAGAGCGAGTGATGGCAGCATTTTCCTCCGGTGTACCTCCCTTCAAATCCTCCTTTGTACATCTCTCGAAGCCAAAATCCTCTGGTGTGATGACAGAGGTTTTGTACCATCCGTCTTGTATCTCACAAATCTTTGTAGGAGCACTCAGGGAGATTTCATCCAGCTTATCCAGGCCGTACACTACCATTCCCCGTTTGATTCCAAGGCTCACCAGAACCTGCGCCAAGGGCTCCACCAGATACTCATCATATACCCCTAACAGCTGCATAGAGGGGCTGCCGGGATTGGTAAGCGGTCCTAAAATATTAAACACGGTTCGGAAACCCAACTCCTTTCGAATAGGACCGACATACTTCATAGAGGTGTGATACTTCTGTGCAAAGAAGAAACACATGCCCACCTCCTTTAACAGCTCCACGCATCTTTCCGGGCTTTGGTTGATATTGACGCCAAGCGCCTCCAGGCAGTCTGCTGTTCCACATAGGGAGGAAGCAGCCCGATTGCCATGCTTTGCCACCTTCATGCCTCCCGCTGCCGCTACCAGAGCAGAGGTAGTGGAAATATTGAAGCTGTGGGCATTATCCCCACCGGTTCCTACGATTTCAAACAAGTCCATTCCGGTTTCCACTCTGGTGGCATGGGCTCTCATAGCTGCAGCACAGCCGGCTATCTCGTCCGTAGTCTCTGCCCGGGCGCTCTTTGTGGACAGTGCCGCTAGAAAGGCTGCATTCTGAGTCGGTGTGGTTTCCCCACTCATAATCTCATTCATTACACTGTAGGCCTCATCGTAAGTCAAATCCCCTTTGTTTACAATCTTTACAATCGCTTCCTTAATCATCTTCTTCCCTCTCCTTGAATAAAATTCTGCAACATTTGTTTTCCTTCCGGAGTCATTATGGATTCCGGATGAAACTGGACTCCATACACAGGATATGTCCTGTGCTGTACTGCCATAACCTCTCCATCCTCGGTTTTCGCCGTCACCTTTAAGCAATCCGGCATGGTAGCCTCATCTGCCGCAAGGGAATGATACCTGGCCACGAGAGTTTCCTTGGAGCAGCCCTGAAATAACGGACAGCTTGCGTCAAGCTCTGCCTTAGACTGTTTCCCATGCATCAAGGTTTTGGCGTAAGTCACGGTGGCCCCGTAGGCACTGCAGATGGCCTGATGTCCCAGGCAAACCCCCAAAATCGGGATTTCTCCCCCAAGGCTTTGCACCACCTCAATGATATTCCCTGCATCCTCCGGTCTGCCGGGACCCGGCGAAAGAATGATTCTCTCCGGCTTTCTTTCCCGAATTTCCTCAATGGTCAGTTCATCATTTCGTACCACCTGTATATCCGGCTCAATCTCCCCAATCAGCTGAAACAGGTTGTAGGAGAAACTGTCATAATTATCGATTAACAAAATCATAGTTCATCCTCCTGCGCAATTTCTAAGGCCTTTAAGGATGCTCTTGCCTTATTTAAGCATTCCTGGTATTCCTTTTCCGGAACGGAATCTGCAACAATTCCGGCTCCGCTTCTTACAAACACCTTGTTGTTTTTCTTGTATAGGATTCGAATGGCGATACAGGTATCCATATTACCGGTGAAATCGATATAACCAATGGCTCCGCCATAAATTCCTCTTTTATTGTTTTCCAATTCTCCGATTAACTGGCAGGCTCTGATTTTGGGTGCTCCCGAAAGGGTTCCTGCCGGCAAAACGGCTTCAATGGCGTCCAAGGCGTCATATTCCTCCTTGATTTCCCCTCGCACTGTGGAGCCAATGTGCATCACATGGGAATACCGCTCAATAGAGTGAAGCTTCTCCACCTGCACCGAACCAAATTTGCTGATTTTGCCCAAGTCATTCCTGCCCAAATCCACCAGCATATTGTGTTCAGCCAGCTCCTTCTCGTCAGCCAGAAGCTCCTCCTCCAGTTGTTTGTCCTCCTCTTCATTCCTTCCTCTGGGTCTTGTGCCGGCCAGGGGAAAGGTATGCAGAACTCCGTTTTCAAGCTTCACTAGGGTTTCCGGAGAAGCTCCTGCCACTTCCACATCCGTTCCCGAGAAATAAAACATATATGGGGACGGGTTGATGGTACGAAGCACACGATAGGTGTGAAACAAGCTGCCCTCGAAGGGAGCGCTCAACCGATTGGAAAGAACAATCTGGAAGATATCTCCTTCCTTGATGTGATATTTCGCCTTCTCCACCATCTGACAATAGTGTTCTTTATCAAACAGGGGCGTCACCTCGCCTAAAAGCTTCCCCTTGCTGTTTTTCTTCTTTTCTCCATGCCTTAAAAGGTCTGCCAGCTGCTTTAACTCCACCACAGCTTTGTTGTAGCCTGTCTCCGGCTCACTTAGATTCATATTTACCATGAGTATTATTTTCTGGCAAAGGTTATCGAAGGCAATGACCTTGTCAAACAGCATCAAATCCACATCCTTAAAGGCATCTGTGTCCTCCACCTCACAGCGTACAGCCGGCTCCTTATACCCCAGATAGTCGTAGGAGAAATACCCCACAAGGCCTCCTGTAAAGGAGGGGAGATAATCAAAGCTTGGGCTCTTATAATCGGAAAGAATCTGCCGGATATAATAGGAGGGTTGGTCTGTCTTTACCGAGAGATTTCCAATTTTCATCTCCCCATTCATACAGGTAATCTCAAGCTTGGGATCAAACCCGAGAAAGGTGTATCGTCCCCAGGCTTCACTGGCCTGTGCGGACTCCAGCATATAGCAATGTGTAGACACATTTTGTAGAATCCTCATGGTTTCAATTGGCGTGATAAAATCAGATAGCATTTCACAGCTTACTGGTAACACATTGTACTTTCCGGTAGCCGCGATTTCTTTGACTTGGTTTAAGTCTGGTAAAATTTTCATAAGCTTTCCTCCATAGAGATTATTTCTGCTTGGTTTCCTTCCTCTTTATTACGCTCGGGACCATACAATTGATCTTCGATCAATTGTCATCCTCGCTCTTCGAG
>CAMAHO010000116.1 GCA_945834545.1 uncultured Lachnospiraceae bacterium
AATATTTACAAGGCACTGGAAGAAGCGGAGTATGTTCAAGGGCGCAGCTTTGACATGATTAAAGAGCAGCTTGACAGGAATGGTATTGCAGCTGCGAATATCCTTTTGGATCAGACAGAATATTATTATTGTCTTACAACGCTGAATAACTATGATATGGTATTGATGCTTCTGATTCCTGCAGACTCTGTGGCAATCAGTACCATGAATATGATGAATTCCACTGTTCGGACGCTGACGATTTTCATATCCGTTATTGTATTTCTGATACTATTGGCAATATTCAGTTTAGTTAAAGTGCAACGCAGCAGCCAGATGGTGAAGCTGGAGCAGGAGACGAATAAGGAGTTGAATCAACTGCGTATGGTGGCTGAGTCTGCCAATGCGGCAAAAAGCACCTTCTTAAATAATATGTCTCACGACATTCGCACACCAATGAATGCCATTATTGGCTTTACCAATATCGCCATGAAGCACAATCCGCCTCCGGAAATAAAAAGCTGTCTGAATAAAATCAGTGATAGCTCCGAGCATTTGCTTGCTCTTATCAATGATGTACTGGACATCAGCCTTATTGAAAGCGGTAAGATTAAATACATACCCACACCTGTAGATATCGTGGAGGTTACAGATTCTGTGCTTACCATAATGTACGGTTATCTGGCCAACCGCAATCTCAATTTTAGAACAGAGCTTGAGGAGTTCAAATCCCGGTATGTGCTGACGGATGCAGTACGCGTTAGAGAGATACTGGTAAACATTCTCGGAAATGCAGTAAAGTTTACGAATGACGGGGGCACAGTCACCTACGCGGTTAGTTACTCGGAGAGGGCGCAGGAGAACTTTATTCTCGTACGATATCGAATCACAGATACCGGTATTGGTATGTCGGAAGAATTTGTTGAGCATATCTTTGATGAGTTTTCCCAGGAGGATCAAGGTGCCCGTACACAGTATAAGGGAACCGGTCTGGGTATGGCTATTACAAAGAAATATGTTGACCTCATGGGCGGAACTATTTCAGTGGAGAGCAAAAAGGGCGTTGGAACAACCTTTACCGTTGAGCTTCCTATGGAGATTACAGATACCAGCAAAGTGAGGAAAACGGATTATGCCGCTGGTAAAGTAGATGTAGACGGGCTCAGGGTTCTTTTGGTTGAAGACAATGAGTTAAATGCGGAAATCGCCATGGTGCAGCTGGAGGAATTAGGAATGCAAATTACCAGGGCCTGTGACGGGGAAGAGGCGGTCACTCTGTTCGCCAATCATCCTCCGGGTACATTTGATATCATTCTTATGGATGTCATGATGCCTAAGATGAATGGGTACGAAGCCACCAACAGCATCCGTAATTTGGAGAACCGTCCTGACGGCGAAACCATCCCTATCATAGCAATGACTGCAAATGCCTTTGCGGAGGATGTGCAGGCGTCCCTGGATGCCGGGATGAACGGACATTTGTCTAAGCCCATTGTAATAGACGAAGTGGTAAAGACCATCCTTCGCAATATACAATAATTGATAACTCCCGGCGGAGGTTATATCAGGATGTTGGATCGTACAAAGGGGAAGCATAAAAGCCTGTCCTAGATGATAAACAAGTATTCTGTATCACCCCAGGTCGGAGGATGACTGCTTTAGCATTATAGATAGAAGGATAAAATCAAAAAGCATTAGCTAGGAAACCTCTATGATGAAACCCATATGGAAGAAAATTACCAATGCTGACGGTAAGCGGTGAGACAGGCTATCTTGACCTAAAGGAACTTATAGCAGTGCTCAGTACTGTGTTGTAAAGCGAGTCGGAAGACGGGAAATTTTGTAACTTATGGTAGAGACTTAGTGAAAACTATGGTATACTTACTTGGCAAAATTTATGTATAGGAGTTTACGAGATGAGAATTTTTGAACATTTTCAAAAGGGAGTCAATTTAGGAGGTTGGATATCCCAATTTGCTAAGTATGACAAGGAGCATTTTGATACCTTCATTACCAAGAAAGATATTGAATATATTGCAAGTCTTGGTTTTGACCATGTCAGAGTGCCTGTGGATTACAATGTCTTGGAGGATGAGGCCGGAGAGCCCATTGAGAGCGGTTTTCAGTATCTGAGAAACTGCTGTGAATGGTGTAAGGAGTATCACCTTCATATGCTGATTGATCTGCACGAGTGCTACGGCTATTCCTTTGACCCGTTAAAGAAGGATATGGACAGACGGGCGTTTTTCTACGATGATGCCCTTCAGGCAAGATTCTTTAAGCTGTGGACAAGAATCGCTGAGGCGTTCAAAGACGATCAGGATGTGGTGGCCTTTGAACCCTTAAATGAAGTGGTTCTTCAGGAAGTATCTGATGCCTGGAACGGCATTGTGAAGAAGTACATCCAGGTAATTCGTTCCATTTGCCCTGATGTCTACATCGTAATCGGCGGTGTCATGTACAACCATGTATCCAATGTAAAGCTTTTGGACCCGCCGGCAGATGACAAGATTGTCTACAATTTCCATTGCTACGAGCCGTTTCTGTTCACCCATCAGGGAGCTTACTGGGTGGACTATATGCCCTCCGATTTTCGGATTCAATATCCTCTTCCTATTGAGGAGTACCGCAGAATCAGCAAGGAGGCTATTGATGTATCCGACGGCGTTATCTTCCTGGATGAAGTAAAGGAATTAGGGCCTGAGTTCTTTGAAATTATTTTTAAGGATGCCATTGATGCAGCCGCAAAATATGATGTACCTTTGTACTGCGGTGAATACGGAGCCATTGACCTTTCGGATAATCCATCCAAAATCAACTGGTTGAGAGATATTCACACAGCATTTAAGAAGCACGGTATCGGACGAGCTCTTTGGAATTATAAAGAGAAGGATTTCGGCTTTGTAGATGAAAGCTTCGCAGAAGTGAAGGATGACTTTATTGCAGTGTTATAATAATTTCGAATTGCAAATATGAATATGAAAGCTTATATGGGGAAGCTGCAAACGATTAGTTTGCAGCTTTTTGTATGAAGCAGGTCCTTCCTGGCAACAATGAAGTAGTACTTATTATTACAACCATATTGGTATTGTGGCATAGGAGGAACAAAATCATATGAAGGATAAAATCTTTGCTGTTTTGCAGCGTATCGGCCGAAGCTTTATGCTGCCTATCGCAATTCTCCCGGTGGCTGGACTTTTGCTGGGAGTCGGCAGCTCCTTTACTAATGGGACCATGATTGCAGCCTATGGTTTGGAAGGGCTTTTGGGAGAGGGAACTGTACTTCACGGGTTTCTAATCATCCTGAATCGGGTAGGAGCTACCGTGTTTGATAATCTACCTTTGCTCTTTGCAGTAGGAGTGGCCATCGGTATGGCGAAGAAGGAAAAGGAGGTGGCGGCTTTGTCAGCTGTCATTGCCTATTTTGTCATGAATACAGCCACCAGCGCTATGCTGATAAACAGTGGAGAAATTCTGGAAAACGGGGAGATTGCGACTGATGTACTGGAGGGAACCATTACCTCTTCCTGTGGTATTTTGACTCTACAGCTGGGGGTGTTCGGCGGCATTATCGTGGGTCTTGGGGTAGCAGCGTTGCATAATCGGTTTTACAAAATCGTATTTCCCAATGCCTTGTCCTTCTTTGGCGGAACCAGGTTTATCCCCATCATTTCAACCATTGTGTATCTCTTTGTGGGGATATTTTTGTATTTTGTTTGGCCTGTGGTGCAAAACGGTATTTATGCACTGGGCAGCCTGGTTACCGGAAGCGGGTATCTTGGAACCTTACTGTTTGGCCTTATCAAAAGAGCCCTCATTCCCTTTGGTCTGCACCATGTTTTCTATATGCCCTTCTGGCAGACGGCGGTGGGTGGAACGGCACAGGTAGCCGGGCAGCTCGTTCAGGGTGGACAGAATATTTTCTTTGCCCAGCTGGCAGATGCCGGGAATATTGCACATTTCAGCGCGGATGCGACCAGGTATTTTTCCGGGGAATTTATCTTCATGATGTTCGGACTTCCCGGAGCGGCACTTGCTATGTACCACTGTGCAAAGCCCGAGAAAAAGAAAGCGGCCGGGGGTTTGTTGCTTTCCGCTTCCTTGGCATGTATGCTGACGGGTATCACGGAGCCTTTGGAGTTTTCCTTCCTCTTTGTGGCCCCTGCCTTGTTTGTGGTTCAGGTGATTCTGGCAGGCTCCGCTTATATGATAGCCCATATGCTAAATATTGCAGTGGGACTTACCTTCTCAGGTGGCCTGCTGGATTTCCTGTTATTTGGTGTTTTGCAGGGGAATGAGAGGACCAGTTGGGTCAGAGTCTTGCCCGTGGGTGTGCTGTACTTCTTCCTGTATTATGTTTTGTTTCGTTTTCTCATACGGAAATTTGATTTTAAGACACCGGGAAGGGAAGAGGGCGAAGAGGAGACAAAGCTGTTTACCAGAGCGGACGTGAATGCCCGAAGAGAACAGGAGAGATTACCAAAGGGGGAGGCTGTCGGGAAGGAGAATGCCCTGCAGAGCCAAAAGGATTCCGTCAGTGAAGCCATCGTGAAGGGGCTTGGAGGCAAGGAGAATATTAGTGATGTGGATTGCTGTGCTACCAGGCTTCGCTGTAGTGTCCACGATTCTAAGCTGGTAAATGACGCGGTATTAAAGGCCACCGGTGCCTCCGGGGTGATTCGCAAAGGAAATGGGGTGCAGGTGATTTACGGACCCAATGTTACAGTCATTAAGTCCAATCTGGAGGACTATCTGGAGCAGGCGGACACGGCATGTCCCAGCCAGATAGAAACGCAGCCTAGTGGAGCATCTGAGGAGAAGATGGCAGATCAGCCAAAGGCTAAATATGCGGATCAGAAAACCAGGATTACTCTATCCAGCCCCATAACAGGCATTGCGGCAAGGCTTTCTTCTGCACCGGATGAAGCCTTTGCGCAGGGCATGATGGGGCAAGGTGCTATTGTTACTCCAACGGATCCCATTGTGCGGGCACCGGAGGACGGAGAGGTGAGCTTTGTCTTTGACACCAAGCATGCTCTAGGCTTTGTTACGGATACAGGGCTTGAGCTTTTAATTCACATAGGAATCGACACGGTGAAATTAAACGGACAGGGCTTCGAGGTATTTGTGGAGAATGGACAGAAGGTGAAAAAGGGGGAACCCTTACTTCGCCTGGACCTAAAGTTTCTGGCAGAGCATGCCCCCTCCCTTGCCTCCCCTGTGGTGTGTACAGAGCTTTCCGAAGGGCAGGAGGTCAGCCTGCTTAGGGAAGGAGAGATTAGGGCCGGAGAGGGGCTATTGGTGGTTATTAAAAATCTATAAACTTCACCAATCAACTGGTTTTTTTGGAATGGAAAGAGTAGAATAGAAAAAACTTATGAGAAAACGGAGGAATGTATGGGGACTGCAGGATATGTTCTGTGGGGCTATTTGTCCGGAAGTATTTTATATGCCAGGCTTTTTTCCAAGCTCTTTGGCAAGGAGAATATGGTGGAACAGAGTAAGGATAAGAATCCGGGTACGGCAAATGCCTTTTTATATGGTGGTTTCTGGTGTGGTATTTTGACCTTGATTTGCGATTTGTTAAAGGGATTTTTACCGGTTTTTTTCTTTATGAAACAAATAGGGATTGATTCCATAGGTAGTCTGAGCCTGGCTCTTTGCTTGGCGGCTCCGGTGATAGGCCATGCCTTTCCTGTCTTTTATAGATTCAGAGGAGGAAAGGGTATTGCCGTGACCTTTGGCTGTCTGCTTGGCTTATATCCCCTTTGGAGCCCCTTTGCAATTCTTGTGGAATTTTTCCTATTCTTTTCCTGTGTGGTACGGATTTCTCCACATTATTACAGAACCCTGCTGGGTTATGTCTGCACTTTGTGTTGCATGGCATTTCGATTGGAGCAGTCTATGGTCACGCTTGGCTTTGCCATCATCACCGGTGTACTATGTATCAGGATGTTTCTGAGTGAAGAAGAAAAAGAAAGATTGAAGGTGAATTTGCTATGGATGCATTGATTCTCTCCTGTGGAACCGGCGGAGGACACGATTCTGCCGGAAAAGCAATCTTGGAGGAGCTTAAGAAAAGAGGGCATCATGCGACGATGCTTAATCCATACAGTCTAGTAAGCCCGAAATTGGCTCAAAAAATAAATAAGACCTACATTTCTATGGTACAGCATGAGCCGAAGGTTTTCGGCGCCTGCTACAAGCTTGGCAATTTGTACAGGAGGCTGCCTTTTCGTTCACCGGTGTATTTTGCCAATCATCAGATGAATCAGGTGATGCAGGAATACTTGGAGAATCATCCTTACGATATTGTGATTATGCCCCATTTGTTTCCGGCGGAGATTCTTACCAATATGAAGCTGCATGGCTTTTCAGTTCCTAAGACCATGTTTGTGGCCACAGATTATGTGTGCATTCCTTTTACAGAGGAAACCCTATGCGACGCCTATGTCATTCCTGCGGAAGACTTGACTCAGGAATTTGTCAACAAGGGGATTCCCAGAGAAAAGATTTACCCTCTGGGTATACCCGTCGGAAGTTCTTTTTCCGAAACCGAAACCAAGGAGCAGGCAAGAAGGAAGCTTGGTCTGGAGGAGGACAAGAAGTATATCTTGGTAGCCGGTGGTAGTATGGGTGGTGGCAAGATAGAAAAGGTGATTCATAGGTTGTCAAAACAGTTCGAAAAAAGAGAAGAAATTGAGCTGATTGTTATTTGTGGGAGCAATCAGAAACTGTATGACAGGCTGATGAAACATTCCTCGCAAGGCATGATGGTAATAGAATATACAGAACAAATGGCAGACTATATGAGAGCCTGCGATTTATTTATAACCAAACCCGGAGGTCTGTCTTCTACAGAGGCTGCCGCCTGTCCTATTCCTATTTTATATACAGCGGTGATTCCCGGCTGCGAAAGCTGTAATGCGGAGTATTTTTCGGAACACGGGATGGGAGTATTAGGAAAATCCCCTAAGGAGCTTTTCACAAAAGTGGAAGAATTGTTAGAGAACGATGAAGTTAGAAGAACGATGATATTGTGTCAGAGGAACACCATACATAAAGAGGCTGCGACTGATATTTGTAAGCTGGCAGAGCAGATGGTGCATTAGGGACGGAGTTTTTTGTTGCTCATATCTGTCCCCTTTGTTGCAATGTTTAATTAAAACACCTTTTGGAATAGCAACAAAGGGGACAGATATGAGCAGCAAAAAACCCCGTCCCTAATGCACCCTGTCCACCTTGCTTGTAATGTTCATGTATGATACAATAAGTTGTTACTTTTTATTTTTTTTAGCGAAAGATGAGGTGTGGGATATGACATTGAGAGAAATATATTAACAAATCCAAGGTGATTATGATAGCGTCATCAGCAGACCGCGGGATGAAGAGAGGGTTAAGAAATACCTCGTCAAGTTCGTGAAGTTTAAGCAGGAGGAGAACGAATTCTACCAGTACTGCTATGATATCTGTAGATACCATCACGAGAGATCTGACGGAAAGGGCTACCCGGATATGTTTTCCGGCGAGGACATTCCTATCTGGGCGTAGATTGTATCCATTGTGGATGTATAT
>CAMAHO010000117.1 GCA_945834545.1 uncultured Lachnospiraceae bacterium
AAATTTTACCCACTCGGCTATTGGAGAAGAATACCTGTATGCTCTGATTCGCAATAATGAGTATAGAAATCCTGGATTGGAAGAGATGGAAGAAAAAATCTCTTATTTGATGACTCATTCTGAGGAAAGAGGGCAGCTGGAATATCTGTTATATTCCCTAGGTTATACAGGAAAATATTCTATTTATGATTATATACACCATTTGGATGTTTTGGGAAAACGCTCCAATTTTTCCCATATAGTTTGTGATGTTCTGTTGGTTATTTCCATTGGTATGATAGCATTCCTTCCACCTGCAGGAATCATTGGCTGCCTGGTGATGATTTTGTATAATATAATCACTTATTTCTCTGAAAAATCGAAATTAGAGCCATATATTATCAGCTTTCAATTTGTATTTCGTATGATAACCAGCGCAGACAAATTGTCTGCAGTAAAGATACCGGCCTTTTCAGAAGAGTTTTCCAGATTAGGAGCATTGTATCAACAGGTGAAAACCATGAAAAATGGGTTTGGACTTGTGGAAAAGGGAAGTCAGCCTATTTCTACGGGCAATCCTTTGGATATCCTGACAGACTACTTAAGAATGATGTTTCATTTGGATATTATTTTGTTTAATCGAATGTATCTGCTGATGGAAAAATACCAAAATGAGATTGATGAAATGCTTGGAATCATTGGTGAGATAGATGCTTATGATGCCATAGGTGCATATAGGACCTCTTTGGAGGGGGATTATTGCATTCCTGTTATTTTAAACACGAATAAGAAGAATATGGAGATTCAGGATGGATATCATCCGTTGATGAAAAACGCAGTCAAAAACTCGATTTGTACAGAGAACGGAATCCTGATAACCGGCTCAAATGCTTCCGGGAAATCCTCCTTTTTAAAAATGGTGGCCATCAATGCCATATTGGCGCAGACCATACATACAGCTATGGCGGCAGACTATCAGGCGGCATATTTTCATATTTTCTCCTCTATGTCTCTGCGGGATAATTTACAGGGGCAGGACAGCTATTTTATGGTAGAAATCAAGTCCATTAAAAGAATACTGGATGTGGATGATAGTCAGATTCCCGTTCTATGCTTTGTAGATGAGGTTCTGCGTGGTACAAACACGGTAGAAAGAATCGCAGCTTCTACACAGATACTAAAGTGCCTGAATCAGAAGAATACCCTGTGTTTTGCTGCGACTCATGATATAGAATTGACCTATTTACTGGAGGAAACCTATACAAACTACCACTTTGAGGAAGAACTGGTGGGAGAGGATGTGGTCTTTTTCTATCGATTGGTTCCCGGCAGGACTACCACAAAGAATGCAATTTTGCTATTAAAACAGCTTGGCTATGAGACAAATCTGACAGACGAAGCCCAAAAACTGGTAGAGCATTTTGAAAGTACAGGGAAATGGGAGGATTAGAGGGTAACCGGTATATCCTCCCTGGGGGATTTGTGGAGATACTTTATGTAACTTCTGTAAAAGCTACTGTAATCCGTAAAACCTACCCGCAGCGCAGCGTTTGTGGCCGATTCCCCCTCGTACATAATTAACTGCTTTGCCATGACAACCCTTTTATAACGAATGTATTCAATGACTGTTGTCCCCAAATGGCTTTTAAAAAGCGAATTCAAGCGGTTTTTTGATATGTAGAAATGGTCCGATAAGGTTGCAAGGGTTAAAGAGTCTGTGAGGTGGAGGTTGATAAACTGAATAATCTCCGTAATCTGACCGTTGGAAGCCTTAAACGCATTGGAGGGCTCTAATTTTTGACAGATTAGATTTATTTCTGCCAAAAGAGCTTCTATAAATATAGATTCCAATTCTTCCTTTGCTTTTGCAGGGTATTCCTCCAACTGTTTCAGATAGTAATAAAATTTTTCCAGGTGGAAGGCTTGTGTATTTTCATAAATAACAAAGGGCCTTTCTGATTTCTTTGTATCAGGTATGCAGTTCATCAGCACATGATGGCGCTCCGGCATCAGTTCGTTCACAGGAAGATAGAGTACACAACGTACATAATCCGCTTCTGAGTAGGTCTGTATTCCATGCATTACATTTGGTGCCATAAGTATGAGACTGTAAGGCTTTAGAGCGTAGGCAGTCCCTTCAATCTTAATCTCACAATCCCCTGACAGAAATAAATAGATTTCATAAACAGTGTGACAGTGACATTCAAACTCAGAGAAGACGGAGTTTGTTTTTTTCATGTATTCTAAAACAGCCATATTGCACCTCCTGACAAAATAAATTGATATAAATTGTGCAATTTATACAAAATGCGCCCTGCCTTTAATGTATATATTGCTAATATTATAAAATAAAAGTGTGATATTTGCAATGTTGTTGCGCTTATTTACAATGAATTTTTGATTTTATAATGGTATTCTTATCATATAATTATATTATGTGGGAGGGCATGCTGTGGCGAAACAAAATAAAAAACCTACATTGAATAAAACAAATTGGAAAGCATATTTTAAAAGATACTGGCAATTATATGCATTGCTGGCACTTCCTATTATTTATCTGATTGTTTTTAAATATGCTCCTATGGTGTATATCCAGATTGCCTTTAAGAAGTATAGTATTGTGGAAAGTGTCTGGAATATGCCGCTGGCTAAGAACTATGGCTTTGAGTATTTTATCAAGGCTTTTAAGAACAGGGATTTTATTTATGCCCTGCGAAATACCTTAACCTTGAATTTATTGGATTTATTGTTAGGTTTCCCGGCACCTATTATATTTGCTTTGATTCTGAACGAACTTTGCTTCAAACGCTTCAAGAGAGTCGTACAGACAATAGCTTATATGCCTCATTTCCTGTCCTGGGTTATTATTTCCAGCTTGGCATTGCAGTTGTTTGCACCCAACGCCGGATTGGTTAATATGATGATAAAGGATTTAGGCGGAGAAGCCATTCCGTTTTTAAATGATCCTGCACATTGGGTTGGGACGTACATAGGATTGGGTGTCTGGCAGAGCTTTGGTTGGAACTCCATTGTTTACCTGGCTGCCATTGCGGGAATCAATCCGGAGCTATATGAAGCAGCCTCTGTGGATGGGGCAGGACGTTTTCGTAAGATGTGGCATATCACCCTGCCTGGCATTAAGCCTACCATAGTGGTGTTGTTGATTATGAATCTGGGCAATATCCTGGGAAGCAACTTTGACAGACCTTTTGCTCTGCAGAACAATCTTGTTATGCAGGTGGCAGATGTAATCTCTACCTTTGTATACAGATTCGGTATCAAGGGACTTCAGTTCTCTTTGACCACAGCGGTTGGATTGTTCCAGTCAGTAGTAGGAGTTTTCTTCCTGCTTATGGCAAACTGGATATCCCGTAAGCTGGGTGAAAGAGGAATTTGGTAGGAGGTACAGAGATGAAAGTGAAGTCAACATCCTATAAAATCGGAGATTGGATTTTTGTTTTGATTTGTGTGTTGGTAAGTATTATCTGCGTTGTTCCCATGATTAATCTGCTTGCCAAATCATTAAGCGATACACAGTTTTTGGTACGGAATGAAGTGTATCTGTTGCCAAAGGGTTTGAATTTTGATGCATACATAACTGTTTTGAAGGATCCGAAATACATCAGAGCGTTCTTTTGGACCGTATTTTTGACCGTCGTGTGTACCATTGTTTCTTTAACCATGACTTGTCTGTGTGCATACCCATTGATTTTCGAGAAACTTAAGGGACGTTCCGTTATCAACATATTTATCACGATTACTATGTTTTTCAATGCGGGTACAATTCCAAATTACTTGTTGATGAAATCCCTGCATTTACTGGATAATCCTTTGGTTTTGATTTTACCGAGCTGCCTGAGCGTCTATAATATGATTATTATGAGAAGCTTCTTCTACGGCATTCCGGACAGCTTGAGAGAGTCCGCTGAGATTGATGGGGCAAGCTTCTTTCAGATTTTGCTAAAGATTTATGTGCCGCTTTCAAAACCGGTATTTGCTACTTTAGCTTTATTCTATGCTGTTGGCCGTTGGAACGGGTATTCGGATGCGCTGATGTATGTGAAAAATACAATCTACTATCCGTTACAGCTATTGTTATACAATATTTTAAACAATATCAATCAGGTCGAGGTGGCTACACAGGAAGGATTTTCGTCCCCTGGTTTGGCAGAATCCTTAAAGGCTGCAATCGTTATGTTTTCCACAATTCCGATTCTGCTGATATACCCTTGGTTGCAAAAGTATTTTATCCACGGGGTTACCTTGGGTGCAGTGAAGGAGTAATAAAATGGAATAATCAACAGGAAAAATCCTGTTTTTTATTAAAAATCTAAATGGAGGAAAAAAGATGAAAAAGAAGATTTTATCAGTTTTGCTTGCATGCACTATGGTTTTATCCGTAGCAGCTTGCGGCGACAGTGACAATGGCACAAGCCAACCAACTGGTGGCGATTCTGCCGGTAGCGCAAATGTATCTACTGATAATACCGGTTCTGATGCTGGTGCAGCAGCCGGTGAACTGGTTGATGGAAAATTTGCCGAGACCAGACAAATTACAGTAGAGATTTATGACAGAGGAAACGATGGCGGTTCTGATCCTGAAAACAACATGTACACAGAGTACATTAAGAAGGGCATGTTGGAGGATCACAACGTTGAGGTTACTTTTAAGAAGGTTCCTCGTTGGACTGAGGTTGAGGAGATTAACAACCTTTTAGCTGCAGGTGATGCACCTGATATCTGCGTTACATACAGCTATCCTACCATCCAGACTTATGCTCAGATGGGTGGTGTAATCGACTTAAGCAGCTATGTTGACACCTACAAGGATCAGCTTCCTAATCTTTGGAACTGGTTGACAGAGACCAATATTTACTGGGATAAGGATCCTTCTACCGGTAATCTTTGGGCAATTGAAGCAAAGCTGGCTGTAAGCAACAGAGTGCTTACCTTTGTTCGTCAGGACTGGTTGGATAAGTTAAATATGAAGGCGCCTACCACCAAGGCTGAGTTTGAGAACATGCTGATTGCATTCCGTGACAACGCTGAATTACTTCTTGGGGCAGATGCCAGCAAGATGGTTCCTTATTCTGTAAGCTATGATGTGGGTTGGAGAGCGGCTACTCTGATCGAGTCCTTCTTGGATCCGAATATGTCTGATAGAGAATACTACATCAATGGTTTTGATGACAGAAAGTTAACCCAGAACGGTACTAAGGACGCTATCAAGCTTCTTAACAAGTGGTACAATGATGGACTTATGTGGAAAGATTTCGCTCTTTATGGAAGCGGAGATACCACAGAAGACGATTATATGAAGGCTGGTTATGTAGGAGCATTTACTCATAACTGGGATTATCCTTATCGTAATGGCGAGGACAGCATTAACGCTAACTTAAAGAGAAACGTTGGTGAGGATGCTAAGTTTGTGGCTATCGACTGTTTCGAAGACAAGAACGGAAATTACACCAAGTTTGTATCCGGCCCTATCGATCGTAAGGTATTCTTCCCCAGCACCAACGATGAGCCTTTAGCTTCCATGCTGTATCTGGATTGGATTAGTGATCCTGAGCATATTCACTATCTCCAGACTGGTGATGAGGGCGTAACTCATACTGTAACAGCTGACGGTGCAATAGCTATTCAGCCTGCTACCGGTGATGCAATCATGAACTCCGGTATGAATATTGACTACACCATTACCTGTAATGGCTTGAAGTTAATCTCTGAAGAGCTTACCAACAAGTCCAGAGCACTTAACTATCCTGGAATTGATGCTGCTGATGTATTGTCTGCACATACAATTGCTAACACAGACTTGAGAATTGGTAAGAATGTTAATGTTGGCGCTATCGAGGCAGAAGAGGGTGTTGGTGACACCTTAAGCTCCAAGAGAGATATTGTTTACGACAATGCTGTGGTTGCTTCTGTAGCAGATTTTGACAGTGTATGGGAATCCGGTTTAAGTGATTACCTTGCAGCTGGCGGTCAGGCTATTATTGATGAGCGTACAGCTAAGTGGGAGCAGTTCTTTGGCTCTTCTGATATGCTTCCTTAATCCAATAGGATTTTTTGCGGGCCACCGATAAATCGGTGGCCCTTTTTTGCGAATGACGCGGTTTGACTGTTACATTTTTATAGCAAGAAGACCATACAGTTCTTGACGTTAGTTTGCCTGATTGATATACTTAGCATAGATGTGTTAGAAGTGATAATATTATATAGTATTCATTCTATTGATCAGATGACAAAGGGGTATTTTAATTATGATGAACTTTTTATCGTCCTTAGCTAGTTATTTTTTATTAATGGTTGTTATTGTAGTACTATGCGGAATCGCGGGATTCATTGGAATCACAATTCGTAAATCGAAAAACAAGGAACAGATTGAAGAGGAAAACGTGAATAAGAAATAAATTGTTTCAAATATTTATTGAAGAAGAGAAAAAAGGTGCTGAAATTCAGTGCCTTTTTTTGTCTACTTTTTTGTCTGTTATTTGTTGACTTTGTATAACGTCTTAATTATACTAGAATAGTCACAAGATATAGGGCTCGGTTTGCTCAAAGAAACAAGATATAGTATTGATAGGAGAGGCTAATGAGTAGTAATTTTGATGTTACGGATACAGATAATTTTGACTATGGCAGTGCTTATAAACCGGAAAAACAGGTTTACGTAGTAAAAAAAGATGGAAGTAAGGAATTGTTTAATGTTCAGAAGGTTATCAATGCTGTTGGAAAGAGTGCCTATCGAGCATTGACTAAGTTTTCACCTGATGAAAAGAAATTGATTTGTAAGTTTGTCTTGGATAAGGTAAATGAGCTGGAGTGTGATGAAGTGCCTATTCCTATTATGCACAACATCGTTGAGAGTGCACTGGAACAGGTAAAGCCTGTTGTGGCAAAGAGCTATCGAGATTACCGCAATTACAAGCAGGATTTTGTGCGCATGCTGGATGATGTATATAAGAAAAGTCAATCCATCATGTATATCGGCGATAAGGAAAACGCCAATACTGACTCAGCCCTGGTTTCTACAAAGAGAAGCTTAATCTTTAATCAGCTAAATAAGGAGCTCTACCAAAAGTTTTTCCTTACTACAGAGGAAATCCAAGCTTGCAGGGATGGTTATATTTATGTGCACGATATGTCTGCAAGAAGAGATACCATGAATTGCTGTTTGTTTGATGTGCAGAGTGTACTGACCGGTGGTTTTGAAATGGGTAACATTTGGTACAACGAACCTAAGACCTTGGATGTTGCCTTTGATGTGATTGGTGACATTGTATTAAGCGCTGCAAGTCAGCAGTATGGGGGATTTACAGTTCCCTGCGTGGATCAGATTTTGGAGCCTTATGCACAGAAATCTTACGATAAATATGTGAAAAAATATATCGAGCTTGGTATTCCTCAGGAAAAGGCGGAGGAGGTTGCTTATCAGGACGTGGTAAAGGAATTTGAGCAGGGCTTCCAAGGTTGGGAATATAAGTTTAACACAGTAGCTAGTTCAAGGGGAGATTATC
>CAMAHO010000118.1 GCA_945834545.1 uncultured Lachnospiraceae bacterium
TGGTTTAGGTCAGGATTTAAGCATATCAACGAAAGAAGCAGCAAATTATATTGAGCAGTATTTTCAAACCTATCCCAAAGTAAAGCGCTTTTTGGATCAACAGGTGGAGGAAGCAAAGGAAAAGGGATATACTACAACCATGTTTGGTAGAAGAAGGCCCATACCGGAGCTTTCAAGCTCCAATTTTGTTCAAAGGTCCTTCGGGGAGCGCGTAGCCATGAATTCTCCTATCCAGGGAACCGCCGCTGACATTATTAAGGTGGCAATGATATCGGTATGGAAGGAGTTAAAGGAGCGAGAACTCAGTTCCAAATTAATATTACAAATACACGATGAACTTCTTATTGAAACGAAGAAGGAAGAGGAGACAATCGTGAAGGAGCTTTTGATACGAAATATGCGGGACGCAGCAAAGCTGGCAGTAGAACTTGTGGTAGATGCTCACTGTGGAAGCGATTGGTATGAAGCAAAGTAGGAGCAGAATATGAAAATAATAGGTGTAACCGGTGGTGTCGGAGCAGGAAAATCTGTTGTGCTACAATATATAACGACCCACTATGAGGTAAAGGTTTTTTATGCGGATACGATAGCTCTTGAGCTGCAGAAAAAGGGGGGACCCTGCTATCAGCCACTGATTACCTTGCTGGGGAAAGACTGTTTGGATGAATCTCTGGAATTCAATCGGAAGGCTGTTGCCAATCGTATCTTTCAAGATAAGAGTTTGCTGGAAAAGGTAAATGCTATTGTACACCCGGCAGTGAAAACCTACCTTCTTAAACAATTTGCATTGGCAGAATGTCAGGGAGTTGAGCTGGTATTTGTGGAGGCAGCCCTCTTGATTGAAGCTGGTTATAAGAATGTAGTAGATGAGATGTGGGTGGTCTGCGCAGAGAAAGAAATCAGGGAAAAAAGACTAGCTGAGAATAGAGGGTATACAGCAGAGCGAACGCGTAATATCATGCAACACCAGTTATCCCAGGAAGCATTTTTGCAGGAAGCAGATGTAGTGATTTATAATAATGATGATTTTGAACATACCATTCGCCAAATTCGTGAAAGATTGGAGATGTATACATGGCACAATTAAATGAGAAACAAAGTCAGACGGTCTTTGGATTGGATATTGGAACCAGAAGCATAGTAGGTACGGTGGGGTATCTGGATGGCAATAAATTT
Organism: uncultured Lachnospiraceae bacterium; assembly: GCA_945834545.1. Lineage (GTDB taxonomy): Bacteria > Bacillota > Clostridia > Lachnospirales > Lachnospiraceae > Acetatifactor. The sequence goes on from CAMAHO010000118.1 coordinate 1,177, forward strand.
CACGTAATCGCCCAGCATAGTAAGGAACACGAGACAAGAGCTATGTTGGATGGACAGATTCACGATATACAGAAGGTTGGCGAGTCCATTATTCAAGTAAAGGAAGTATTAGAGAAGGAGCTGGGCAGAAAGCTAACAGAGGTTTGTATCGCTGCAGCAGGAAGAGTTCTTCGAACGGTTACAACCTTTGTGGAAACTTCCTTTGAAAATGAAAAGGAAGTGACTGAGGACGATGTCTATATGCTTTCCACTCTCGGTGTAGAAAAGGCATATGTAGAGTTCCAAAAGGGTAATGATACGGAAATGAAATTCTATTGTGTGGGTTATACGCCTATGCGGTATTATTTGAATGGATATCAGATTAACAATCTGGTGGGACATAAGGCTAAGACCATAGGATTGGATTTAATAGGGACCTTTTTGCCTGATGATGTGGTAGACGGTCTGTACAAAGCGGTGGAAATCGCAGGACTGAGAGTAGCGAATCTGACATTGGAGCCTATCGCTGCAATTCAGGTCGCAATACCTGAGAAGTTTAGAATGTTAAATATGGCTCTAGTGGATGTAGGAGCGGGCACCAGCGATATCTGTATCACCAAGGAGGGGACAATTACCGCATATGGAATGATACCCCAAGCGGGAGACAGCTTGACGGATATTATCGTTCAGCACTGTCTGTGCGAATTTGACGTTGCTGAGAAAATCAAACGCAGTGCAGGAGTACAAGATACCATAGAATATGAGGATATTATGGGACTGCCACAGACAATTTCTTCTGCTGAAGTGGAAGGAATCTTAGAAGATACGGTGGAACAGATGACTTTGCAGGTAGCAGAGGGAATCAAAAATCTCAATGGTGAAAAACCTGTCAGTGCGGTCTTTGTCGTTGGCGGTGGAGGTATGATACCGGGATATACCCAGAAGCTGGCAAAGCATTTGGGTATTTTGCCGGAGCGTGTGGCCATTCGTGGCAAGGAGGTAATGCAGAATATTATTTTTGACATCGAGAATCCAAGAAGAGATGCCATGATGGTTACCCCAATTGGAATATGCTACAGCTTCTATGAACAAAGCAATAATTTCATTTTTGCTGAGTTTAACGGAGAACGAATAAAACTGTATGATACCGGAAAACTGACAGTAGCAGATTGCGCTATGCAGATTTCTTTCCCAAATGAAGAGCTGTTTCCAAGACGAGGAAAAGCTTTGACTTTCACAGTCAATGAGAAGTCGAGAATGGTAAGAGGTCAGTTAGGCGAGGCAAGCACGATTCTTGTAAATGGTGCAGAAGCCTACATTACTACTCAGATTAAAAATGGCGATAAAATCGAGGTAACATCCTCTACGATAGGTGAACCGGCAGAGTTGGAATTAGGGAAATTGCCTGAATTTTCAGAAAAGATGGTAATTACAGTTAACGGAATGCCCATTTCTTTGCCAAAAACCGCCTTTGTCAACGGTGTGTTGCAGAATGAATATTATACCGTGAAAGAGGGAGATGTGATCGATATCCATAATTACTATACCGTAGAAGAAATCGGAACTCTCTTAGATATGACTGTGGGAAGTGAAATTAAAGTGAATGATATTCCCGCAAAAAGAGATACCAGAGTGTATGAAGATTTCACTCTGACCTTTTCTGCCGATGTGGAGGAAGAGTTAGATGGTGTATTGGATGAAGAAGAGACAACTCAGGATATAGAACAGCATATCCCTCAGGAGGTAAACCAAGAAGAACTACAGGTTACAAAAACATCAGAAACCAAAGAGAAATCAATACAGCAGAAAGAAGAGGTGGAAACGGGAAAAACGGAGGAAGAAGTAGATTTCGAGCCCGTCGCAGAACCTGTTACAGTGGCTGTAATTGTCAACAAAAAACCCATTGTTATGAGTGGTAAGCCTTCCTATGTTTTTGTAGATGTGTTTGATTACATCCAATTTGATTTACATCATCCACCTAAGGGAAAAGGGATTGTAACCAATATGAACGGACATCCCGCCGAGTATATGGCAACTCTTCAAGATGGGGATATCATAGATATTTACTGGGAATAGGGAACAAGGACGAAGGCATGAGATTATGTAGTATTGCAAGTGGAAGCAGTGGAAACTGTATCTATGTGGGTAGCGATACGACACATTTATTGGTGGATGATGGCGTGAGCTTTAGAAGGACAGAGGAGGGGTTAAAAAACCTGGGGTTAAAGGTAACGGATTTAGATGGTATACTGATAACCCACGAACATTCAGACCATGTGAAAGGTTTGGAAATCCTTTGTAAAAAATATGATGTTCCGATTTACGCTACCGAAGGTACCATAATGTGTCTTAGGAAAAATGCAGTGTTGGCGCAAAAGGATGACGATTTGTTTCGAGTAGTTAGGGCGGATGAGAGGTTTAGCATCAAAGACTGTGTGGTCAATCCCATCCGAATTTCGCACGATGCAGCAGAACCGGTTGCTTATCGTATCGGGTATGGAAAAAAGAAGGTGGCAGTCTGTACCGATATTGGATATTATAACGATTATATTGTCGAGAACTTAAAAGGTCTGAATGCCCTGGTGCTTGAGGCTAATCATGATGTAAGGATGCTTCAGGCGGGCCCCTATCCCTATTATTTAAAACAGAGGATTTTGGGGAAAAGAGGGCATTTATCAAATGAAAATGCCGGCAGGCTGTTAAGCAGTGTTTTACACGATGAGCTGCAGCAGATAGTGCTTGGACATTTGAGCAAGGAGAATAATCTTCCGGAATTAGCCTACGAGGCAGTTCGAATGGAAATAGAGCTGTCTGAATGCAAGTATAGAGCGGATGATTTTCAGATAGCTGTAGCGAAAAGGGATGTTCCTTCTGAGATTATTTCCATTAATTGACTTGCAAAAATACTACGAATGTTGTTAAATGGTAAGGATTAATACATAAGAGAGGTTTGCTATGAAAAAGACAATTATTACTGTTGTGGGTAAAGATACCGTAGGTATCATTGCTAAGGTTTGTACTTATCTTGCAGATAAGAAGATTAACATTGAGGACATTTCCCAGACGATCGTCCAGGGCTATTTTAATATGATGATGGTTGTAGATACTGCCAATTCCACCAATAGCTTTATGGACATGGCAGATGATTTGGAAGAGTTGGGCAAGTCAATCGGAGTCGTGATTAAGTGCCAAAAAGAAGAGATATTTGATCAGATGCATCGCATTTAATCAGTAGGTGAAAGGTGAGAAGCTATGATAAATATTTTTGAAGTTTTGGAAACAAATAACATGGTAGAGAAGGAAAATCTGGATGTCCGCACAATTACCATGGGTATTAATCTGTTAAGCTGCGTGGACAAGGATTTGGAAACATGCCGAAAAAAGATTTACAATACGATTTATGAGGCAACCAAGGATTTGGTTGCTACAGGCGAGTATATTTCTCGGGAATTTGGTATCCCTATTGTGAATAAGAGAATTTCAGTCACACCCATATCTTTAGTAGGTGGAGCTTGCTGTAAAACCGTAGAGGATTTTGCTTCCATTGCAAAGACCCTGGATGAGGTTGCTAAGAAAGTAGGGGTGAACTTTATTGGAGGATATTCTGCTCTGGTAAGCAAGGGGATGACAAAGGCAGATGAATTATTAATTCGTTCCATTCCTCTGGCTTTATCTACAACAGAAAGGGTGTGCAGCTCAGTCAATCTTGGTTCCACAAAAACCGGTATCAATATGGACGCGGTAAAGCTGATGGGAGAAATTATTCTGGAAACAGCACAATATACCAAGGAGAATGATTCCTTAGGCTGCGCAAAGCTGGTAGTATTCTGTAATGCACCAGATGACAATCCTTTTATGGCGGGTGCATTTCACGGAGTAACGGAAGCAGATAAGATCATCAATGTCGGAGTCAGTGGTCCCGGCGTTGTAAAGACTGCTTTGGAAAAGGTGCGTGGCGAAAACTTTGAGGTATTGTGTGAGACCATTAAGAAGACGGCATTTAAGGTAACTCGCGTGGGTCAATTGGTCGCACAGGAAGCCTCTAAGATGTTGGGGGTTCCCTTTGGAATTGTAGATTTATCTCTGGCCCCTACCCCTGCTATTGGCGATAGCGTGGCAGATATTCTATGTGAAATCGGGTTGGAATATGCAGGTGCTCCCGGTACGACTGCTGCCCTGGCATTATTAAATGACCAAGTAAAGAAGGGTGGCGTAATGGCGTCCTCCTATGTGGGTGGATTAAGTGGTGCATTTATTCCTGTCAGTGAAGATCAGGGAATGATAGATGCTGTGGAAGCGGGTGCCCTTACTTTAGAGAAGCTGGAGGCTATGACTTGTGTATGTTCTGTTGGATTGGATATGATAGCCATTCCGGGGGATACCAAGGCAACCACTATTTCCGGTATCATAGCAGATGAAATGGCTATCGGAATGGTGAACCAAAAGACTACCGCTGTCAGAATCATTCCGGTGATTGGAAAGACAGTAGGAGATACAGTAGAGTTTGGCGGACTGTTGGGTCACGCTCCCGTCATGCCGGTGAATCCATATTCCTGTGAAGCTTTTGTCAATCGCGGAGGAAGAATCCCGGCTCCGATTCATAGTTTTAAAAATTAAAAAAACGCCTCATTTTCGCAAGAAGATGAGGCGTCTTTAAGCTCAATTTTTTAATATAGATGCTTTGACCGGGGCTATTGAATGCAAATGGGAATGGTGTACTCGTTTTGAGGAGTACGATTGGCTTTCTTCCCTTGAATATAATAATATAGGGTGTCCATTCTCAGGTGGTGCTCAAAGCTTGTCAGAGCTTTTGGAGAAAGAAGGTTCTTTGCATCAGCTACCTTTGTTATCAGCTTTAGGCTGGTTTTTTGGTCAATCTCTTTAAGAAGTGGTAGAGCTGACTTGCGAAATCCTAAGACACGCACATAAGATAAATCGGAATAAGGATTTGCAAAGTCAGTTTTTCTAATACCAAGCATAATATGCATCAGACATCTGGAAATACGGGTGTAGGTTAATTCCTTACTCTTTAAGAGGTTACAGTAGGAATCAAAATCCTTGTACATAGAGAGTGTGTTTTGTATCCTATTGGATAAATCAGAAGACACATCCGCAAATTGCGAGAAACCATTTTCACTATGCGACAATAGGGTGTAATAAAGAATATCCGAAAAATCATTGTTTGTTATGTGTCGATAAGTGTTAAAATAATGCTTGAACAGTTCTTGAGTTTCGGATGGTATCTTATCGGCTAGCAATGTCTTATCAGTGTCAGAATAGATTGCTTCACGGATGGCTTTTGCAGAGGCAAGGCTTGCATCAAATTGAGAACTATGATAATTGCTGCCGGTACGAAGAGTGGTATATGGCTTATAAGCTGCTCCGTGCTTTCGCATGGCCTTTAAATATTCAATAGCCAGTATATTGTTGGGGGATGTAAGATAATCCGGCATGGTCAAGAGAGACGGCTCAACCTGAAATAAGGCGTCATTTCTTGCCTGAGGAAAGCTTTTGCCATTCGCAAGGCCTTGCTGCAAAATGGTCTGGTACTCCTTGGACTCGTCTGCCAGGATAGTGGCAATCAGGTGTAAGGTATCTAAGTCACCACATTCGCTGCCAAAACACAAATAGTCGATGACACCGATTCTTTTTAAAATCGCAACAGAGCCGTTAGCAAAGTATTCAGCGCTGGAGCAACTAAAGTGTGGTGGTAATTCGAGAACCATATCAGCACCTGCCTGTAATGCCATTTCGGCTCTGGTGTGCTTGTCCATAATGGCAGGGGCACCTCTTTGTACATAATTTCCGCTCATAAGAACAATTGTATAATCAGCACCAGTGTTCGTCTTAGCATCTTCCATTTGATAGATATGACCTTTATGTAAAGGATTATATTCCGCAATGATTGCATTTATTTTCATACATTATCCATCCTCAAAAAAGCTTGTAAAATTTTACCCTAAATGTATAATATTCTATATATAGGTCAAGATACAAGTGTTTCATTGAA